>JBHENV010000192.1:0-15671 GCA_046261895.1 Candidatus Limnocylindria bacterium | reverse complement strand
GCCGAGCGCCGGTGCGCCGCGAATCATTCGTCGAACGTCCATGAGACCGAACCTCCTGCCGGTAACGCTGGGAGCCACCCGAGCCTGACGTCCTAGCGTACGTCATGAGCGCAGCGCCGGAACCGCCGATCAGCGCGTACGGCATCGGCTTGATGGCGTGGCTGGAGCTGTTCGCTGAAGCGTCCGGGTCGCTCGCTCTATGAGCTGCCGCGCGGCCCTGCGAACTAGCAATAGCATGGACGCCGACACGACGTGTCGCAAGCGCTTGCCCGTCGGGCTACGATTAGTGCCGGGCCGGCCGAGACCGGTCGAACGGAGGTTGCCACGATGGGCT
This sequence comes from Candidatus Limnocylindria bacterium, assembly GCA_046261895.1. GTDB lineage: Bacteria > Chloroflexota > Limnocylindria > QHBO01 > QHBO01 > JACDBZ01. The sequence goes on along the minus strand of JBHENV010000192.1, from coordinate 15,337 downwards.
GGCTGCAACGGCACGCATGGTGGGGGCTGTTGGCGGTCAGCGTGACGCTCATCCTGTTCGGTGTGGCCGACATGGCCTCGGGTGCCCGCGCGGATGCCCTCATTCCTCAGGGCCTCACCGGGAAGTCGATCGAGGAGCTCGAGGCCGAGAGCGCCGATGCCTTCGGCCTGTTCGACTTCGCAAGTCGCACCAACGGCTGGAGCCTCGTTCTGCTTGGCGCGCTGCTGGCGGTGATCGTGCTCGTTCCGTTCCGCCGCGGCGAGCGATGGGCGTGGTGGACCGCCTGGGCGCTGCCGATCTGGGCCGCCGTTATCGCGATGTTCTACCTGGTGGCCGGGGTCGACCCTGGCCGGCCGCCGCCGCCACCGATGGTCTCAGGCCCAGTGGTGGCGATCCTCTGTGCGGCGATCCTGCTGGTCTCGCGGCCCCGGCCGGCGAGCTCCCGCTAACGTCCCTCGGTCTTCCGCCCCCGGCCTCCCTCTAGGATCAACGCATGGTGCAGTCCTCCGACCGGCAGGCCATCGAGGCCCTGATCCCGGCCGACGCGCCGACGCGACCTCGCGCACTCGCCGTGCTTGACGGCGTCCTCACCGGCCAGATCCTGACCGAGGGCACGGCACGGCCCGGCTGGGCGCTGATCGTCGAGACGGCTGACGGCACCGTCTTCTGTGGTGGTGATCCCTCCGTCGAGGCGGTCCGGCTGGCGCTTGCGTCCGTGACGACCGAGTCCGCGGATCTCATCTTCGGGTTCAACGGTCCAAATGACCCGGTCCGTCAGGTTCTGCCGTCGAACCCGTACTACGAGGGGCGGGCGATCGATTTCACCGATCGGGTCGCGCCGGCAGACGAAGCCGAGCTCCTGGCCCGGGATGCGCCGGAGGGCCTGCGCCTGGTCGAGCTGGATGCAGGCCTGCTGCCGCGCACTGAATGGGCGGATGACACGATCCACGCGTTCGGCTCGGCCGAGGCCTGGTCCGAGCGCGGTATCGGTCGCTGCCTGCTTGATGGCGACGAGGTCGTCGCCCAGGGGATGGCCGGCCCGCGGGCGCGCGCCCTGCTGGAGATGGGTGTGTGGACGCGACCGAGTCATCGGCGGCGTGGGCTCGGCCTCTTCGTCAGCCTGCACGCGGCCGTCGCCTGCGAGGCGCGCGGCGCCGCGGTCTGGTGGAACACGAACGCCGACAATGCCGGATCCGTCGGGATCGCCCGGCGCAACGGCTTTTCGACCGAGCGCCGATACGACCTCGTCGCGTATCGCACGTCCGATTGGCCTCGGGGCTGAGTCTGAGCAACGCCTTCCCTTGACCGGTCGGAGGGCCTATCCTCCCGCGGCTGCCCGGCGAGCATCCGATGAGGTGAGAGATGGACGTCTTGGTACTGCGGTTGATCCACATCGCAGCGGGCGCGTTCTGGGTGGGCGCGGTCTTCACCTTCTTCCTCTTCGTGCAGCCGGCGGCGATGGCCGTTGGCCCCGAGGCGACGAAGTTCACCTACCAGCTCATCCCCCATCGGCGGTTGCCAGCCGTGATCCTCGGCGCCGCCGCGACGACCGTCCTCGCCGGCAGCCTCCTCCTGGTCGTCACCTCGAATGGGCTCGACCCGGACATCCTGTTTGACGTCTCGCGGCTTGGGTTCACCGTGGGAGGCGTCTCGGCGATCCTGACGTTCGTGATCGGCGCCCTGTATGTCTTCCCGCGCACCAGGGTGGTCGAGCGAACGATCGGGCGGCTGGTGGCCGAGGCCAGGCCACCGACGCCCGACGAGCAGCAGACCCTCGCCCGAACGGCTCGCGAATCTCGACGGGCGGGCTGGCTCGTCCTCATCGGTCTCGCTGTCGCCGTGGTCGCAATGGCGACGGCTCGCTACTGGAGCCTCGTCCTCTGAACGCCGGTGGCCCATGGCGTCGCGTAGAGCTGCAATTCGACGCTGTTGGTAGCATCGACCCATGGGCCGACGCCGAGCGACTGCCGCCGATGGTTCGCGTCCGGCGACCGTGGACGATATTCACGAGATCGCGCGTGCGCTGCCGGGCGTGAGGCTGGCCAACGGTGGCCCGACGGTCTACCAGGTCAGCCGCCGCAGCTTCCTGTTCTTCCGCAACCCGCGTCCCGACGCGGTCGACCCCGAGACCAGCGAGCGGTACACGGACGTCATCGTCATGTGGGTGGAATCCGAGCTCGAGAAGGACGCCATCCTGGCCGATGGATCGCTGCCGTTCTTCACGACGTCTCACTTCGACGGCCACCCTTCGGTGCTGCTCCGTGGTTCACGCGTCGACGAACTGAGCCGGGACGAGCTGGCCGGTTTCGTCGAGGGCGCGTGGTTGTCGCGCGCCGGTCGACGCGCCGTGGCCAAGTGGATGAAGGAGCACGGCTGACCTGACATCGCGGGCGGTTCGGGAGCTCCACTCAAGACAGATCCAGGCCTCCTTTGCGCACGTCGTCGAGGATCCGCCGAACATTCCGTTCGTTCGATCCGAAGTCCACGAAGTTCCGCCCGTGGGGATTCGCGCTACTGATCGCTACGACGGCAACCTCGCCACCGTCGATGGACTCCGCTGGCTCGCAGTGTGTTGACTGACGGCTCCCGAAACCCATGCTTTGCCGCCCCCGAAGGCTTTCCCCATATAGTTCGCCCTCGTACCACGCGACGCTGACACCGCCCTTCTCATATGCGCGTGCAACCGCGTCCTGTACCTCCCCAAGGCCGTGCGGTGCTATCCCCTGCCACGTACACCACCGCACGTAGGACGAACGGTCCGCGCAGTACAACTGTTCCCCCTGGCTTCTCACGGCAGTTGATGCCGGAGGCGTGATGGTGCCGTGGCGGTGCCCGGCCACGATCTCTCCTGCATACGCGGGCGCCGACATGATGAGCTTTGCCAATTCGCGCGACCGATGCTTCGAAACGACAACCGCGGCGGGCTTCGGAGTGAATCGGTCGGGTGGAGGCTTGAAGTGAAAGGTCAGGATCGCATCGTCCACGTCGAATGTCCTGGCGATCGAAGCGATGTCGCCGATAGCCATTTCAGTCACCTTTCGCCTCCGGAGAGCGGAGAGGATCGTCGGCGTAGAAGACACGATGACCCTTCGCGTGGTTACTGCGATGAGGCTTCCGCTCACGACGGCGCCATATCGGGAAACCGCGTCAACTCCTAGGACTTCCTCTGCCGGATCAAGACGTCCTGCTACTTCTTCCACATCAACTTTGAGGGCGTCGGGCTCGCCGATTTGCGACCGAACCAAGGAGTAGAAGCGCGTTACGTCGGCCTCCAGTACAGCAACTGCGGGTCGTCCGTGGGCCGTTGGTAGGTCAAGGTCGACGCTGCTCGCCGGAACAGTCCCGTCGATCGCTCTGACGACGGCCTGAATCCCCTTGGCCGTATCCTTGGCGTCGATCGTGAGGCGCTGCTGGCCAGCAATGTGATAGGCGATCTCACCCGGGATCTCTCCCGGCAGACCTAGGACGATTGGCACAATTGGAACGTGGCGGCTTGCCGCCAAGCTGACTTCCTTAGGCACTTCGCTAGACGCCACCGACGCGGGGGAGAGCACGAGCAGGACGAGGTCAGACCCGCGGATCGCTTGGACGATCTGTGCGGCCCACGTACCGACTGGTATGTCGTCCACGTCGACCCAGACGTCGTGTCCGCTCCTTTCCAGCGCGCTGACGAGACGCCTGACGACATCAGCGTCCTTTCTTGAGTAGCTCACAAAGATCTGTCTCAGTCGCCACGCAGGGGCAGTCCCTCTTCCTGGTCGTGGGCCGGTCCGGCCCACCTGACCTCGCCATCCGCGCCGTCGGTGGCCAGGTGCTCACGCGGCTCCCCGGCCAACGCAGGGTGCTCGCCGTCGCGGCGCTCGACGCGTACCCGGCACTCAGCCGGCATCCCGAGATCGCGCTCGCGGGACCCGTCTCGATCGATGCAGAGCGATTCGGGCGCTTCGCGCAGTTGATCGGGCTCGACGAACCCTCGCTCGCTGAGCGGGAGTCCCCATAGATCACGCCAACGGCGAGGAGGTAACCCGGCATGGCAAGCGTAGGACAAGAGCTGCTCGATGTTCCGCTGCCCGACATGGTCACGAAGCTGGCCCTGGGGATCGCGGACGCGCAGAGAGCGCTGGACGAGAACTCGGTCGAGACAGCGGAGCTGCTGGCCAACACGACGATCGAGGTCATCCCGTCATTCACCCAGACCATCGCGGCCGACGGTACGATCACCTTCGAGGCGGCGGACGCGGTCGAGATGTCGCTGATCCAGGTCGGCCTCAACCCGACCTTCTACCAGTTCGCAGAGGCCTCGATCGAGGTCACGATGGACATCAAGACGACGACGTCGTCGGAGACGAACATCAAGGTCGGCTTCAAGGCGCAGGTAGGCTTCTCGATGTGGAGCGCCTCGGTGCGCGTGGATGTCTCGCACAACCGGAAGTTCCAGAAGGAGGTCCGGGGGACGAGTCGGCTCTTCACGAAGATGGTGCCGGTGCCGCCCCCGCCGCGGATCTTCCCCGAGATCACGGTCATCGACCTGCGTCCCCCCGCCCCGCCGCCGACGCCTCCGGAGGGCTGAGCCACCGTGGTCCCGATCGACCGCGCGAACCTGATTCGTCTGCGGGCCTTCCGCGATCCCATCGTCGCGCCCGACGTTCCCGTCCACGAATCCCCCTCGGTCAGCTTCGGCGATCTCGTCCGAATGCTGGCGGAGGGGATCGCGGACGCGCAGGCGAGCCTCGACCGAGCCTCCGCCGAGCTCGTGCAGGAGCTCGCTGAGGCCAAGGTGAACATCGTCCCGAGCGTAACGGAGACGATCGACGCCGAGGGCAAGGTCACCTACGAGCACGGTCCGGCCCAGCAGGTCTCGCTGCTGAGCCTCGGCGTGACGCCAACCTTCTACCAGTTCTCCCAGTCGACGGTCGAGGTGGTGATGGATATCAAGATCGTCGAGAGCGAGGAGGTGAAGGAGGACGGCAAGCGCAGCTACGGCCTGTTCGCCGGCACGGTCGACGTGCGGGCCGAGCGCAAGATGAACCGAGACGTGAGCGTACATTCGAAGGTGACGGCAACGCTCGTGCCGGTGCCGATGCCGCTGCGGCTGGAGCCAACCCGGACGACGACCACTGTTCCGGTGGAGACGTAGGCATGAGCGCGGGAGCCGATCTGGAAGGGTTCCTCGAGGCGGCCGGCCGCTCCCTTGCCGACGCGCAAGGCACACTAGGCGCGGGCGTGACCGACATCCCGGCCGCCGTCGCCATCTCGGAGGCCGAGCTGGAGGTGAAGGCGGCGGTCTCGCGTCGCGCCGACGGCGTGCTCCAGCTGGAGACGCTGTCGGCAGAGGACATGCGCTCCGGCGCGATTACTCCCGGACTGCTCTCGACGGTGCGGGTCCAGTACGTGGCCGTCGCCGCCGACACGCTCACGCCACCGTCGCAGCAGCCAACGCAGACCCCCGGCGACGTGATTGGCAACGTTCGCGATCGCCAGGATGTCGTTGCGCTGGATCGCATCCTCGGAGGACTCACCTTCGATGCTGTGTACCTGGCGTCCGGGAGGCGCTGGCTGGTGACCGCCATGGACGCCGAGCAGCGTGTCGTCCGTGAAGTCGTGGTTCCGGACGAGAAGCGGTAGCCAACCATGCCGGAGATCAGTGCCCAGGATCTTCGCCGGCTGCGGGCGCTGGAGGGCGCCTGGATAAGGCGGGCGAGAAGGCACGCTCGTTTGCCGCCGAGCGACGGGAGCTTCGCGACAGGGCGACGGTGGCCGAGCGGACCTCCAGGACGGCGGAGAAACGCGTCGACGAGGTCGAGGAGCGGCTGACGGCGCTGGTCGCGGAGAACGCCACGCTCGCCGCGCGGCTCGATAGCATCGAAACCGACTCAGAGCGGCTCCAGGCGGCAGCGATCAAGCTGCGCGAGCAACTCGACGAGGCGAAGGGCTCTCTGAAGACGGCGTCTTCGGAGGAGAAGAAGCTGACGCGCTCGCTTCAGAAGGCCGAGTCGGAGCGGGACGGCCTCGCCGACCGGCTCAAGCTCGCGGATGCGCAACTCGGGAACCAGACGATAGCGCCGATCCTGCCCGCCAAGGAGGTGGCAAAGCTGATCGACAACTTCGTCGACGAGATCGGCGCGGGCCTCCCCGGAATGGTGGTCCGCGACGGCGAGATCAAGCTGCAGGTCGCGTTCGCCAAGGTGGGTCGGGCGAACGGCTTCGTCGTCCCTAGCGCAGACGCCCCACCCGACGCCAGCAGGAACCTGCACGAGGTCGCCGTTCGCTTCGACCGCGCCCGCGACGTGGCCGAGCCGCCGGAATAGGAGCTCCCAGACTGCGGCGGCTCGAGGACGAGAGTGCGCTGTGGGCTCCGAATACGTCATATGACGGATGCGGACGAAGGCATGCGGGCACACGCTGAGAGTTGGGTGCCAGATTCGGCCCAGCACCCCGTGCCCGGCCATGGGGCCGTCGTCGCATGGAGGCAATCATGCGCGTGAAGGTCGCTACCCCGATCCAGGACGCGGTCCACATCACGGGGGTATCGCCCGGGGTCATCCTCGGGCTGCTGTCACCAGAACACCGAATCCAGCAGAAGTTCGACGCGATGGGCGGGCAGGGCTTCTTCGGTGAGCTGGCGTCCAAGGAAGAGGGCAAGATCTGGACCTTTGCGGCCGGCTCCTGCCTCGTCTACAACCCCGCATTCCACGAGGCGTTCGCGATCTACGGGGCGATCTACGCCAAGTGGCAGAGCCTCGGTGGCCTGGGTTGGGGCATTCCCACCACCGACGAGCTCGGCACGCCGGACGGCGTCGGTCGCTTCAACCACTTCAACGACGGAACGGCATCGATCTACTGGACGCCGCAGACCGGAGCGAACGCCATCTGGGGTGCCATTCGCCAGAAGTGGGCATTCAGCGGCTGGGAGCGGTCGGTGCTCGGCTATCCCGTCACGGACGAGCTCGGCACGCCGAACGGCGTCGGTCGCTTCAACCACTTCCAGCACGGTGGCTCGGTCTACTGGACGCCGCACACCGGGGCGAACGTGATCTACGGGGACATCCGCGCGAAGTGGGAGAGCCTTGGCTGGGAGCGCTCCTACCTCGGGTATCCGATTACCGACGAGGTCGACTTCGCCGATGGGGGCCGCGCGAACGAGTTCGAGCATGGCGGCATCTACTGGTGGCCCGACACCGGGGCGATCGACCTCCGGGACGTGATCGTCCATTACACCGGTCTCTTCTGCTTCGGCGAGACCGATTGGGACCAGGCATCGAGCGCGGATGAGCCGTACGCGATCATCAGTGTCACGACGCCCCGGCATGCGGCGACTCACCGCACGCAGGTGTACTCCGGCGTGGACGATGGTGAGGCACGGCCGGACCTGCTCGAGATCTATCGCGGACGCCCGTATGGCATCAACATCAGCAGCGTCGTGATGGAGAACGACTTCGGCGATCCCAACAAGTACAAGCAGCAGGTGCAGGACGTCGTCATGGGCGTCCATACGGCCGGCACGATCGCATTGGGCCTGATCCCGGTGGTGGGCCCAGTCATCGCGGCGATCGCGGGGCCCGCCCTGGGCAGCCTCATGCCCAGCATCGGCGGCGCCATCAGTGACGCCTTCGACTGGGGCGACGATCGCATCGGCAGCTCGACGGTGACGCTGTCGGGCAAGCAGATGGTCCTCCTTGCGGCCCGGACGGGGAACAGCGAGTTTCACGGCATCGGCTTCAAGGCTGAGAGCGGGCTCATGGCCGGGCTTGGCGCCACGTACAAGGCCTACTTCGGAGTGGTCCCGGTATGAGGGCGGCTGACTGAGCTCCAGGTCGACCAGGTCCGGGTGCTCGCGCGTCCACCGGGCGCCCGGAGCGTCGATTGGTGCTTCCTGGACTGATCGATCAGTCCAATAGTTGACAGGAGGCTGACGTGAGTCCCGACGACCCCCGGGCCGATATGGATGAGAAGCGGGATCCACGACGCCCCGGATTCATCCCGGAGACACTCGATCAGGCAGTCATTGCCATCCCGCTGCTGCGCAAGCTGGAGGGAGAGGCCGCCCTGCGAGCGGAGGCCTCTGATCGGCCCCCACGGATGTATCGGGTCATCATCGACCTGAACCTAGCGTATGCCGACGGACGGGAAAAGGCACAGCTCCGCGTTCGCGACATGCTCCGCGAGGCGCTGAAGCACGTCCCGGCGGAGCACCGGCCGCGTAGCGAGGCGATGCTGACATCCGACCGGCATAGGGTGGAGCAATACCTCTTCGCCTGGCTGTCGGCCGACGCCATCAGGGCACTGGTGCGATCCGATCGAGCGCCCGGCCGTAAGGGCAAGGTCATCGGCCTCCCACGCCCGCACGCCATCCATCGAATCTGGGAGGACTTCGAGGTCGGACCGCTTGTCACGCGATCGGTCAGGACGGTGAAGGCCGATGCGGCCCACGCATCGTTTGCCGCGTCGGGCGAGGGGATCGTGTGGGCCGTCGCCGATTCAGGCATCCAGGGGGATCATCCGCATTTCCAGGAGTACGACAACCTCGACCCTGTGCCGCTCGTCACGCACGAGTGGTTCACCGTGGAGGAGTCGGACCCCCTGACCGATGCGTTCGGCCACGGGACGCACGTTGCCGGGATCATTGCTGGTCAGCATCGGGCAGGCCGAAGCCCGATTCGTGCATACGAGCGGGTTCTGGACGAAGAGAGCGAAGTTGCCTATCAGCCGCTCAGCGCCGACGTGATCTCCGGGATGGCCCCGCGCTGCAAGCTCGTCAGCCTGAAGGTCCTCGACGATGATGGCCGGGGTCTCTCGAGCGCGCTGATCGCTGCCATCGCTCACGTTCAGCGGATCAACGAGTATGGGCGGCGCATCCGCATCCACGGACTCAACATGAGCGTCGGGTACGAGTTCGACCCCATGTGGTTCGCATGCGGACAGAGTCCCCTGTGTCGGGAGGTGGACCGGCTGGTGCGCTCGGGCGTCGTCGTGGTGGTGGCTGCCGGCAACACCGGATACGGAGCAATTCAGCCGGACTTCATGGGTCCGCAGTCGGCGGGAATGGATCTCACGATCAACGATCCGGGAAATGCGGACCTCGCCATCACCGTCGGCTCGACGCACCGTGACTCGCCGCACACGAACGGGGTGTCGTACTTCTCTTCCAAGGGGCCAACCGGCGACGGACGCTTGAAGCCTGACCTTGTCGCACCGGGCGAGAAGATCGTCTCGTGCGCGGCCGGCAAGAACCGGACGGACGCCGAGAAGGAGATCGGCGGCAGGCGGAAGGTTGACTACATCGACCAGAGTGGGACAAGCATGGCGGCACCTCACGTCTCCGGTGTGATCGCAGCATTCCTGTCAATCCGCCAGGAATTCGGGGGAAGGCCGGAAACCGTGAAGCGGATCTTCCTCGAATCGGCGACGGATCTCCGCCGGGATCCTTATTTCCAGGGCCGGGGCCTCGTCGACCTGATGCGGGCCATCCAGTCCGTCTGAGCTGGAAGGAGCTGTCACATGGCCGAACAATCAAGGTTCCCCTATTTCGAGGTCCAGTTCGACAAGCAGGGCAAGCTCGTCGACAAGGCCCAGGTGGACGCTGCCGCGAAGGAGGTCGACCGTCTCGGCATCACGGACCTGATCGTGTTTTCCCACGGCTGGAACAACGACATGGATGAGGCGCGAGGCCACGGCAAGCGGTTCGCTGCCGCAATGCGCGACGCCACCGACCGCCATCTACCCGACCGGAAGACGGCCATCCTGGCCGTTCTGTGGCCCTCCAAGAAGTTCGCCGACGCTCAGCTCATCCCCGGGGGAGCCGCGGCCGGCCAGGCTGCGGACCAGGCGGCGCTGCTCGCCCAGCTCGATGCTCTCAAGGGCGCGTTCACCGCACGAGGTGCCGATGCCCGGCTCAAGGAGGCCAGGAAGCTGGTCCCCAGGCTGGCCAGTCCCAAGGTCCAGGCCGAGTTTCTCGAGCTGCTCAGGGCCGCCGCCAAACAGCCGAAGGCGGCCAAGCCGGATGACACCCCCGAGGAGGGCACAGACCCGATCTTCGACATCACGGCCGAGGAGGCGTTCAAGAACCTCGACCGTCCGATCACAGCGCGACGGCGGTCGACGCCGGGCGCCGGCGGAGCGGCCGCAGCGGCCGGGGCGGGTGGCGCGGCCTTCAACCTCGGGGACCTTGGGCGCGGCGTCTTCTCGGCGGGTCGGCGGCTCCTCAACCTCACGACCTACTACCAGATGAAGGAACGCGCCGGACTCGTCGGGCGCGTCGGCCTCCACCCTGTCCTCCAGCGCCTGCGGCGGGACCGGCCGACGATGCGGCTGCACCTCGTGGGGCACAGCTTTGGCGCGCGACTCGCCACCGCCGCCGCCTCGGCGGCCCCGTCGCAGGGAGACGCGACGGCGGCGACGCTGATCCTCCTGCAGGGCGCCTTCTCTCACCATGGCTTCGCGAAAGATTACGAGCCGGGCAAGCACGGCCTCTTTCGCCAGGTCGTCAGCCCTGGGCGCGTCAATGGACCGATCCTCATCTCGCACACCGACAATGACACTGCGGTCGGGATCAACTACGCGATCGTCTCGCGGCTCGCCGGTCAGCAGGCCGCCGGCGTCGGCGACGCCAACGACCTCTATGGCGGGATCGGTCGAAACGGGGCGGTCAAGACCCCGGAGGCCGATTTCGGCACGCTCGGCCCGACCAAGGCGAAATACAGCTTCAAGCGTGGCACCGTGTACAACCTCCAGGCCGACGCGTTCATTGCCGACCATGGAGACGTCCACAGCCCCGAGGTGGGAAACGCGCTGGCACAGGCGATCGCGACGACCGGCTGATGAGCCCGGCGGCGGTGGCCGTCAGCCGGCGCCGAGTGCCGCTTCCTGAACGAGCCGGCTGAGCTGCGGTGACGGGCGCATGCCGAGCTCTCGCTCGAAGAGCTGCTCGCAGCGGCGGAGCTGGCGGACCGCCTCACCGGTGTTTCCCTCGGCCAGATGCACCTTGATCAGCGCGCGCTGCGCCGACTCGCGAAGCGGGTCATCGGTGGTTGCCGCCAGCGCCGCCAGGAAGGCATCGCCGACTCGACCCATGTCGATCAGGCGTTCTGCCATCGCCTCGAGGGCGTGAAGTCGCAGCTGGCGAAAGCGTTCTCGCTCGAGGACGACCCACTCGTCGTACCAGTCGGGCAACAGCTCGGCCTGCAGTAGACCCGAGCCGGACACGTCGGACGTGGTGGCCTCACCGCCCAGCCAGCGCCGGGCGGCTGCCGATGCCTCGTGGACGTCGACCCAGACATTTGCCTCCAGACGGAGCGTGCCATGCGCGGGGACGATGATCGAGCTGTTACGGTGGCGCAGCCGCCACAACGCCGAGCGGAGGTTGGCGGCTGCCCGGTCGTCGGTGGCATCAAGCCACAACGAGCCGGCGGTGAAGCTTCGTCCGAGGGCGTGTGGCCTGAGCGCGAGGAAGGCCACCAGGCGCTGAGTGCCGTGCGGGAGATCGACGGGCACGCCATCGATTTCGAGCGCGAAGGCATCCAGCAACCGCACGCGGATACTGGCGTGCGCTCGGCGCGCCATGGCAGGAGTGCGCGATTGGCCGATCTTCTTCACGGTGCCCTTCGTGATCGGGAGGGCCTCCGGATGGATCGTGGCTTCCCTCGGTCTGACTGTACGGCGGGCGTCAAGTCCCAGTGGACCACTGGTACTGGGTGACGGGATGGTGATGCACAGCTGACATTTCCGGGGCTCACGTGTGACGCACCGGAGTGGCCCCAGCGACGGCGGCAGAACGCGCCGTCCACGGGTGAATGACGGGCTGCGCCTAGGATTCTGATCCGGTCAGCCGCGCAGGTTGGCCAGGCCCCGCAGAGACTGGAGCATGTCATGCCCGAGATCTATGACTCTCAGCTCAAGGCTCGCCTCTCCGTGGACGATGCTGACCGCGTCCGTGGCATCAACCACGTCGATGAGTACTGGGAGTCGACCGAGAGCAGTCCCAAGGAGACCGCCGTCGCCTACCTCCGCCAGGTGGCCGATACGTTCGCCGTCCAGGACGACCAGCTTGCCTACGCCCATCAGCAGGTGGAGTACCTCCGTCCCGAGGGTGACCGCGGCACCGAGTTCCGATCCAGCGAGGAGAAGGAGCTGTTCGACGCCACGACCGAAGGCTTCTACCAGACACATCGAAACGTGCCGGTCTGGGCTGCAGGCGTCTCGGTCACGGTCAAGCACGGTCCGCTGCGGGTCGTCAGCGCGGTCAACACCAGCCTCGATGGGCTCGACGCCGAGCTCCCGTCGGAGGAGGTCATCGATCGATGGCGGAAGCTCTTCCTGCAGGCCGCCGCTGAGCAGCCCGCCCAGGGGTTCGACTTCGACGTCGGACCATCCACCGCTCGCTCGGACACCGCTCGCTTCGTCGGCGAGCTGGTGGCGGGCCGCGCCTTCCGGCGATCCACCCGTCGGGCAACGTCGGCCGAGCGGGAGGAGACGCGGGGGGCGCAGATCATCAGCGGCCGGTTCTTCATCTACCGCTACGACCCCGATGAGCGGTTGCCGCGTGACGAGAAGCCTGCCCAGCCGGATCCGGTGATCGGCTTTGCCGGTGCGGAGGAGCAGGGATTCCAGGCACCCGAGCGCACGCCGACCCTGCCCCTGCCGGCGGTGGATCGGCGCATTCGGCCCGGAGCCGATTACCTCGTGGCCGAGATCATCTTCAGGTACGTGACCGCCGAGTGGGGCGACATCAACTGGCGGGTCCTCGTGGAGCTCGAGACCGGCTCCATCCTCTACCTGCGACCGATGGCCGCGTCGGTGAACGGCCTCGTGTTCCTCCATGATCCGATCAGCGAGAGCGGCAACGCCGCGAATGGGCCGACCGCGACGAATGCGATCCTGAACCCGTTCCGGGATGACGTGGTCCTGCCGAACCTCAACGCGCCCTCCGGAGGGATCCAGTCGCTGGTGGGCTGGCGCGTCCGGCTCAACGAGCAGGAGGCCCCGACGGTTGCCTCGCCGACGCAGCCTTCCGGCACGGACTTCGACTACGAGGTGCGCACGAACAACTTCGCGGGGGTCAACGCCTACTACCACACGGAGCGCTTCTTCTCGCTGGTCGCCGGCATGGGGTTCCCGAATACGTACTGGGGAGGCACGGTCTTTCCGGTTCCGGTCGACCACCGCGGGCTCGGGACGGCGGTCAACGCCCACTGCGTGGGCAACGCGACCGGCATCACCCACCTCTGCTATGCGCTGGCGGATGCCACGGACACCGCGAACCCGATCAGCATCGCGACCGATTGGAAGGTCCACCTCCACGAGATGGGTGGCCACGGCATCCTCTACCCGCACGTCGGCGGACCCAACTTCGGGTTCAGCCACAGTGCCGGTGACAGCATGGCCGTCATCCTCGTCGATCCCGAGTCGATCGCGCCGGATCGGTTCGTCCTCGCGCCGTTCGTCCCGCTCGTCGGGCGCCGGCACGACCGGCCCGTGGCAACCTGGGGCTGGGACGGTCCGAACGCCGTGGGCGGCTACAGCAGCGAGCAGGTGCTCTCCACCACGCTCTTCCGGGCGTATCGCTCGATCGGCGGCGACGCCGCGGACATCGGCCGCCGCCGGTTCGCCGCTCGATACATGGCGTACCTGATCCTGCGCACGGTCAACGACCTGACCCCGGCCACGAATCCGGCCCATGCGCGCGCGTTCGCGAACAGCATGATCGCCGTCGACGCTCTCAACTGGACGAGCGAAGGCCTCTACGGAGGAGCCTACGGCAAGGTCATTCGCTGGGCGTTCGAGCAGCAGGGGCTGCGCTTCGACCCGCCATTTCCTTCCGCGGGCACGGTCACCACGGTCGGCCCGCCGCCGCCGGTGGACGTGTACATCGACGACGGGCGAGCCGGCGAGTACCAGTACCAGCCGGTCCATTGGAACACGACGGCCATCTGGAATCGAAAGAAGGCCGATGGCGGGCTCACCCACCAGACGCCGAAGCTCAACAAGAAGAACTACGCATACGTGAAGATCAAGAACCGCGGGACGCAGACGGCGAACAACGTCGTCGTCCGGGGCTTTCACACCAAGCCGGCCGCGGGGCTTCTGTGGCCCGCCGATTTCGAGCCCTTCAACACGGCCCAGCTGTCCGCCGGAACGCTGAATCCCAACAGCACCGAGGAGAAGATCGTCGGTCCGTTCGAGTGGGAACCGAACGTCAACGCCTACGGGCACGATTGCATGCTCATGATCGTGTCGGCAACGAGCGATCCCAGCAACATCGACAATTTCACTCCGGGCGAAGTCATCCCCGAGTGGCGACTGGTCCCGAACGACAACAACATCGGTCAGCGCAACGTGAACCTGCTGCCGGGAGGCGGCGGTGGGAAGAGCCTGATGGAGGGGCTTCATGGGTTCCACCTCTGGGTGGGAAACCCGAACCCCGGTCGCGCGGTCATCGACATCGACGTCAAGCTGCCGGCCGTGCTTGCCGAGCGCGGCTGGAAGCTGGGGTTCGAGGGCCTGCGGAACACACGGTTCTCGCTCCCGAGTCGCCAGCAGCGCGAGCTGGTCATCGAGCTCGAGCCGGGAGCTCCCTTCGATCGCGCCGACATCGAGAGCGCGGACGACCGGGACATCGTGCTGGCCGTGAACGCGGACGGCGGCCGGATCGGCGGGATGACGTACCGCGTGGATCCCGCGATCGAGCGTGCGGAGGACCGCCCGGGTGGTGCCACTCCCGGCGGAACCGATACGGACAAGTGCCTCGAGCACGCCGCCGAGCTGCTCGAGTGCCTCGACCTCCATGGCCACGGCGTCACGAAGGTGCGCGTGAAGAAGATCACGCTCGAGGTCGGCATGGACGGGGAGTGCTGCTGAGCGGTGGCCGCCACGTCTCGCCGGGGTCGCGGGCAGAAGGGTGAGCGGGGCCGTGCCGTCACCCTGGTCCTCGACCAGGCATCCGGCTCGCTGCGCCTGACGGAATCCAACGGCAGGCCGCGGCTGGTGGGTGCGAGCCTGCTGCCGGATGCCGCGGCGCTCATCGCCGAGGCCGGGTCGACCGACCGGCCGGTCCGCCTGCTGGTCGCGAGCGAGGACGAACGCCTGCTCGACGCCGACGCGAAGGAGCTCCTGCCGGTTGAGGAGTTCGGGTGGCTCCCGGTGCCCGAGGAGCTCACTCCGCCCTCGACGAGCCGCGAGGTGTTCGTGTGCGCGGACGCGGTCTATCGCGAGGCGGCGGCCGCCATCGGCTACCGCCCGCTCCCGCATCCGGCCATGGCTCGCGGTGACGCCGACGCCTCCGGCTGGCTCTTCGCTGCGTTCATCGGCGAGCGGGAGCTGTTCGAGCGGATCGACGTCATCC
>JBHENV010000191.1:0-3396 GCA_046261895.1 Candidatus Limnocylindria bacterium | reverse complement strand
AAGGGGATCGGCGACAGGAAGGCGGTGACGACGACGAGCCCGATCGCCCACGTCGCGAGCACCACGAACAACGTCCTGCGCGGCCCCCAGCGGTCGGCGAGCACGCCCCAGCCGACCGAGGCGAAGACCGCGACGACGGTCAGGACGAGCAGCACCTGGAGCGCCTGGCCCTCGGTGAAGCCGATGGCGTTCACGGCGAAGGCGCTCAGATTCACAGCGCGGATCATATCCGCGGTTCGCTCAGCGGCGGAGCGTGCGACCCACGAGGGCGATGACGGAGCGCTGGACGAGGCCCGGGTCGAATCGGTCGCCGAGCTCGGCCTGGTGCGCGATGACGCCGTCCATCAGCATGGTGGTGGCCAGGCTGAGCTCCTCGATCTCCACGTCCGGCTCGATCTCCCCGCGAGCGATCGCCTCGCGCAGGAACATGGCCGCGAACGCCCGAATCTGGTCGCAGCGGCGCCGGAGCAGGTCGCGCAGGGCCGGCTGCACGTCGGCCTCGGCCCACCCGGTCGTGATGATGGCGCCCCAACGCTCCGCCTCGAGGCTGTCGACGAAGTGGCCGACGGCACGCGCCAGGCGCTCCCGTGGATCGGCGATGGCGCCCATCTGCGCCGCCAGCTCGTCGAGCTTGGCCTGCGAAACGTACTCGCACATGGCGAGGTACAGCTCCTCCTTGCTCTCGAAGTAGCGGTAGAGGAGTCCCACGCTGACGTCTGCCTCGGCGGCGATGGCAGGCATGGTCGTTCCCCGGTACCCACCCGACAGCATGGTTCGGTGGGCGCCGTCGAGAATGCGCTGTCGCATCTCGGTGGCGTGGGCTGTGCTGGTTCGGGGCAAGACGGCTCCAAGGCTGAATGTCTGTTCATTTTACTGTTGACGCGGGCTTAACGGCAAGTGTAGAGTGCCGATCGTAATGATGAATGAGGATTCAGGCCGATGCGCAGGCCGCTGATCGTCGCCGGCATCCTGGCGGCCATCGCGGGACTCTGGCTGGCGGCCAGGAACGGCCGCGACGGCGCTGATCTTCCTGGTGCCTATCCCGCCCTGTCGCCGCCGGCGGTGCCCCCTTCGAAGCGCGAGGTCGACGGTCGGATCGGCCACAACGGCATCTTCGCCGCACTCGGGCGGGCGACGTATCGGGCTCGACGGTGGCTGCCCTTCGCCGGGCTGGCGATCGTCGTCGGCCTCAACATCTGGGCGGCATCCGCCGGCGGGCGGCTGAGCCAGGGCGGTTGGCAGGTGCCCGGCTCGGAGGCGGAGCGGGCGGAGGCGCTGTTCGCGGACCGCTTCGGGGAGCAGGCAACGAGCATGATCGTCATCTTCACCGATCCTGACGGTGCCGCCGATTCCGACCAATTTCAGGGCACGGTCGCGGACAGCGTCGCGCCGCTCAGCGATGAGCCGGTCGTCAGCGAGATCCTCACCTATGCCGATGTCGGCGACCCGTCCTTCCTGAGCCGCGACGGCACGAAGACGTATGCCCTCGTGCGCCTCGACGAGGACCTGGAAGGGGCGATCGACGATGCCGAGCATCTCGCGAGCCTGGTGGACGCGCCGGCGGGCGTCGAAACGGTCGTCACCGGCGTGCCGCTGGTGCAGTACGAGTTCAACGAGGCGGTCGAGCGCGATCTCGTGCAGGCCGAGCTCGTCAGCCTGCCGATCGCGATGCTCATCCTGCTCGCCGTGTTCGGCACGCTCGTCGGGGCGCTGCTGCCGATCGTGATCGCGGCCGTCGCGCTGCCGAGCTCGATGGCGGTCATCGGCCTGCTGGCCAACGTGACCGAGATGAGCATTTTCGTGACGAACGTCGCGACGATGATCGGCCTGGCCCTCTCGATCGACTACTCGCTCTTCACGGTGAGCCGCTTCCGTGAGGAGCTGCGTCATCGGTCGGTCGCCGACGCCGTCGAGCACACGATGGCGACGGTGGGCAAGGCGGTCGCGATCAGCGGCGTCGCGGTCGCCATCGGCCTGTCGAGCCTCATGGTGTTCGAGTCACCGGCCCTGCGCAGCATGGGGATCGGCGGCGTGGTCACCGTCCTGTCGACGCTCGTCTTCGGGCTGACGGTGCTGCCGGCCCTGCTCGGCATGCTCGGACCGCGGGTGAATCGGCTCCGCCTACCGCTCCCGCGCTCGCTTCGGCTGGCGGAGGACGACCCGGCTGCCGCCGATGCGCGGCAGGGCCATGGCATCTGGGGTCGGATCGCCGGCGCGGTGATGCGCCGGCCGCTGCTCATCGCGTCGCCGGTGCTGCTGGTGCTCATCCTGGCGGGGCTCCCGTTCTTCGGGATCCAGCTCTCGACCGGTGGCAACCTCGCTGACCTGCCGCCCTCGGACAGCGTGGCCGGCTTCGGCGTCCTGAGCGACGAATTTCCCGGAGGCGATTCGGACCCGATCGAGGTGGTGGTGCAGGCCAACGACGCGATCCTGGTCGACGGCGCGCTGGAGGCCACATGGGTCACGGAACTCCAGGGGTACGTCGACGACCTGGCGGCGGTCGACGGCGTGACGGACGTTGCCAGCGTCCTGAATCCACCGGCCGGACTCGAGGAGGCCGCTTATGTCCAGCTCATCTCGCTGCCCGAGGAGCAGCGGCCTCCCGAGGCAGCGGGCATCGCCGCGTGGGTGGAGCAGTGGATCGCGGCGGACGTCGCCCGCGTGAACGTCTTCAGCCAGCCCCTCCCCGACTCCTCCGAGGGTCGCGCCATCGTCGACGAGATCCGCTCCATCCCGGCACCGGACGGTGTCTCCGACACCCTGACCGGCGGGCTCTCGTCGCGCTCCAGCGACTTCATGGCGAGCTTTACGCGCTCCGTGCCGTTCGCGGTGGCGATCGTGGTCGGCGTCACCGGTGCGGTGCTCTTCCTCACGTTCGGATCGGTCTTCCTGCCGATCAAGGCCGTGGTCATGAGCCTGCTCTCCATCACCGCCAGCTTCGGCGCGCTGGTCTGGATCTTCCAGGACGGCAATCTCTCCGGGCCGCTCGGCTTCGACCCATCGGGCACCGTCATCGCCAGCACGCCGATCCTGATGTTCGCGATCCTCTTCGGCCTGTCGATGGACTACGAGGTGTTCCTGCTCTCCCGCATTCGCGAGCGGTACCTCGCCCACGGCGACAACACGCGCGCGGTGGAGGAGGGGATCGGGCTCACCGGCGGCATCATCACCGGCGCCGCGCTCATCATGGTCGCCGTGTTCGGGGCTTTCGCGCTCTCGTCGGTCGTGCTGATCAAGGCGCTCGGCTTCTCGATGGCGCTGGCCGTGCTGATCGATGCGACGATCGTGCGGGGCATCCTGGTCCCGGCCTTCATGCGGGTCATGGGCGCCGTCAACTGGTGGGCACCGTCGTGGGTGCAGCGTCGGGTGGCGCGACTGGGCCTGTACGAGGGCATC
>JBHENV010000190.1:0-2606 GCA_046261895.1 Candidatus Limnocylindria bacterium | reverse complement strand
CGCAGCCCCGCTTCCTGGGCCGTCGCGGTCAACGCGGCACGCCTCGTGACGGACGCCGAGGACAGTGGGCCTACCGCCATTTGTCGGGACGGTAGTAGACGCGCCCATGCTGGCCGGGCACCGCGTCGGGCAACAACGATGCCATCAGGTGATCACGGCTGATCAGGAAAGAAGTCACGTTCGGCGGAAGATGTATTCGGGGCGGCTGCCGGCCGGGTGGACACCCAAGGTAGATCGTCCGCTCCGGTGCCAGTTCGGCGGCGGCGTGGATGGCTGGAGTCAGGTCCGTATCGGTGGTGATCAGCACGGAAACGTCCCCGTACCTCTGGGCGGTATCTCGACCATCGCCACGCCGAGTGCCACGTCGGTCAGCTTCTCCTCGTACGTCCGGTACTCGCGCATCGGGTCGCAGTCGCAGCTGTACGGGGAACCGCACGTGGAGCAGCGGAACTTCTTGACCTTGAACTTGTCGCGCACGACGTCGACCTGCGGCCTGAGGCCGGTCAGCGCTGCGAGGTAGGTCTCCTGCCTGCGGGCGGCTTCAGGCTCGCCGGCGACGATCGCGGTGAAGTACCGAACCTTCATGATCGTGCCAGGCCGACGGTACCGGGGTTGTGGACCCTACCCTGTTGCGGCGCCGCCACACTTACCCGGCAGGCCCATTCTTCGTGCTCGACTTCGACAGTTATTGGCTACGACACCCCGACCGGATCGACGAGCTCGACCCGCAGCGCATCACCGACCTGCTCGATCAGCTTCATGCACCCGTGGGCGAGATGTTCCAACGCTCGATCACCGACCGGCTACGCGAAGTGCTAAGGAAGCAGCCATGACTATAACGTCCAAGCGGTTCAGCTCGCTCGATCCGGGTACTGCCTCCGGAGCGGTCCGCGATTACACCCTCCCCGAGTCGGAGACGAAGGCGCTCGCACTGAAAGTGGGGTCGCTGCGGGACGAGACCGGGCTGCTGCACGGCGACGCAAGCGCTCTGCATCGCCGGGTTCGTCAGCTGGACCTGAAGGAGCGGACCGCGGAAAAGATCCGCAGAAGTGTTCCTGAGCTGCTGCGCGAGCTCGCGACCGACCGTGGCATGGCATGGGCCGACATTGCCGATCTCGTCGGCGTCAGTGTTGCCGCCGTCCGTAAGTGGCGCACCGACGGCGGCGCGACTGCGGACAACCGCTCTCGGCTGGCGCGCCTCGCGGCCTTTCTCGACGCTCTCACCGCCTGCGGGATTGCGGATGCAGTGGGTGGAGATCGTGCTGCCCCTGCCGGAGGGATACACGATCACCCCGATCGAGGTCTACCGGCGCGGCGGTGAGCAAGCACTGCTCGACCATGCGTGCGGTCATGGGGAAGCCGAAGCGGTTCTCGACGCGACGATGCCGGGCTGGCGGCAGGAGCGCGCGTCAGATTTCGAAGCTTACGATGCTCCGGACGGCCACAAGGCGCTGCGGTTGCGGCCCCGGGCTTGACCCAAGCATTGCCGAATAGACGTGACGGACCTCGACGCACCGGACGACCCCGGCGAACTCTACGAGGCGAGGGGAGATGTGCCCCTCGCCCTGCCGATCATGCAGGGAAACGTCTATGACCACGTCCTCGTTCCGGGACTGTCCGACCAGCCGCTGATTGTCGCCGTCGTGATGCACCCGTGTTCGATGCGCGCCGGTGCCCAGCTGCGTCCGAAGATCATTATCACGGCCATCCGTTCCTATCAGCGGCTGCGCGACGACGACTGGACTGGTCATGGCAACGTGATGCCGCTGCCCCATCTGCGGAACACCGACGACTGTTACGCCATTGACTTTCGGGAGTTGGCAACGGTCCCGAGCGTGGCGTTATCGCGACGCGCTCGCATCGCCGCGTGCAGCCGACAGGGAATCTTGCTCCTGCAACAGCGTTGTGCCTTCCACCTGACCCGGCTCGCCGTCCCGCTCCCGAACCTGTACGACGTGGCCCTGCCCGTCTTACCGAGTCCGAGCTGCTCACAGACTGGGTCGAGGCCGCCCTCGACGTGACGCCTGGCGGAGACGAAGATGCGACGATCAACGAAGCCGAGAAGGCGTTCCACGCCTACCTCGACGAAGACGACAGGCGGCGGCGCACGCGGCTACAGCAACCGCATCTGCACTCGGACCTGCGGCGCGAGTGCCGCCGCGAGATCGCCCGCCGTTACGCCGGGTAGTCATCGACGCCCACCGCATCGATACTGGCTGTCAGAGCTGGATGGCATCCTGACTCCGATCGTGCCGCCTGAACTCGATGGGAGCCATTGTCGTGAGCGCGAGCCCGCCCGACGACGTCTGGGGCAGCCCCGAGATCGAAGCCGCTGCGCGTCAGATTCTCGATGCCGGGCTGGGGACCGGCCGATCGGTGATCGAGCCCGATGTGGCCGCATGGCTGCCGGACGTCGCCGCCGACCTGCGTCGCCGGATTGTCGACAATCCCGACTTCGGTTCACCGTGAGAATGGCGACGACCGTGCCGCGCTCCTCGCGGCGCTCAATGCCGAGATCGGAACCGAGGATCGCGATTACCAGCTCGGCCCGTCGTATCTCATGACCCCGGACGCGGAGCGTCCCGGCGGCCAGGAGCGGATCTGGG
>JBHENV010000189.1:0-2902 GCA_046261895.1 Candidatus Limnocylindria bacterium | reverse complement strand
CCGCGACACGGCCATCATCCGCCTGCTGGCCTCGACCGGCATGCGCCGCGGCGAGTGCATCGGGCTGCGG
Source organism: Candidatus Limnocylindria bacterium (assembly GCA_046261895.1). GTDB lineage: Bacteria > Chloroflexota > Limnocylindria > QHBO01 > QHBO01 > JACDBZ01. Next base: position 2,832 of record JBHENV010000189.1, on the reverse strand, counting down.
GTCGAGGACGTCGACTTCGACCACGAGGTGGCGCTGGTGCTCGGCAAGGGCCGCCGCCCGCGCGCCTGCCCCTTCGATCGCCAGACCAGCCGCGCCCTGGACCGATACCTCCGCGTCCGCAAGCTGCGCTTCGGGACGACTGAAGAGCGAACTCAGCCACGCGGCAGGATCGGGGTATCGGTTTACGAAGCTCGGAGAGCACTCTCTGTTGGTCGTCCGTCGAATCCGGTCACCGGCACATAGAAGCCGGCTGCAGAAGGGAGCCTGATCGATGCCGTGGCCCGCCTCTACCATCGTCGTCGCGCTCATCCAGCGGGGATCGCGGCTACTGCTGGTCGAGGCCCAAGGGTTCGACGACCCCGCCCCGGTCTGGATGCTGCCAGGCGGCAAGGTCGAGGCCGACGAAGAGCTGCTGGATGCGCTCCGCCGTGAGCTGGCCGAGGAAACCGGGCTCCAGATTGCCGGCGAGCCGCAGCTCGTCTTCGAGGTCGCGGTCGATTACCGCACTGACATCGCCACCGGCCTGTACCAGGCCCTCACGTATACCTGCGAGGCCACCGGCGAGTTGCAGCCAGACGACCCGGACGGACTGGTGCGCAACGCGGCATGGGTGGAAGTTGGCGACGCGCTCAATCTTCTGTCAGTGCTGCAGTGGTACGAATGCGAACCGCTCCGCCGCTTCCTGTCCGGCGAGGCCGTTACCGGCGTCGCGTATCGCTACCGTGTCACCGGCACCCGGGGCGACATGCTCCGACAGGGCCTTGAGGTGGTGGACATGACATCGTGACCGCTCCGCAGATCGCCGACCTGGCGCGTACGGTCGCGACGGAGCTCGTGGCCGAAGGCGCGAGGGCGGTAGTGCTCGCCGGCAGCCATGTGAGGGGCGACGCGACCGAGCTGTCCGACATCGACCTGTACGCGATCGGCAGCGGTCCGGCCTACGCGCTGCGTGTCGTACGCGGCCGCCTGATTGCCATCTCGTGGCGTACCGATGCCGACGAGCGGCGCGCCATGCGTCAGCCGGCATCGGTCGGTGCGGTGGTACCTTCCTGGCGTTCGGCACACATCCTCCACGATCCTGATGGGGTGGCCGAGATACTGAAGCGCGAGGCGGCAGCCTTCGACTGGCACGCCATCTCGGCCGCCTGCGACGAGTGGGTGGCCGAGGCCACCACCGGCTACGCGGAGGAGGTCCTGAAGCTGGTCGCAGCGCAGCGCAGAGACGACCAGCTGCTGGGGGCGGTCCAGCGCTCGGTACTCGCGCTGCGCCTGCCGCCGGTCGTGGCCGTCCATCATCGGCTGCTGTACGAGACCGAGAACCGACTGTGGCACCTGGTGGCGCAGGCGATGGGCGAGGAGTGGGCGGCAGCGCAGGCGGCGGCGCTTGGCTTCTTACCGGGAGCGGACGCCGACCGCGCTGCCCTGCAACTGTTCACGCTGGCGGTCCGCGAGGTGCGTCCGCTGCTGACGCCATCCCAGGCAGAGGTGCTCGACCTGGCGCTGCGCGTGGCGAACGAGGAGACCCATGGCACCGAGCTGGTCTGATCCCGAGCGCTGGTCCGAGCTCCGAGACGGCTCAGGCTGCCCGGTGTGCAACGACGGTCCGGGGGATGTCGCCGCCGAGCTTGTCGCCAGCTGGGTGACCGTGCCGCCGCGCACGCCGCTGTCCGGCTACGTGTGCCTGGTCGCCAAACGACACGTCGTCGAGCCCTTCGAGCTACCGATGGACGAACGGATCGCCTTCTGGGAGGACGCCAGTCGGGTGGCCGCTGCCCTCGATCGCGAGCTGTCACCGGTCAAGCTCAACTACGAGGTCCACGGCAACACCTTGCCGCACCTGCACCTCCACCTCTTCCCGCGTCAGCGCGGCGACCGATTCGAGGGACAGCCGATCGATGGTCGCGAAGCCGTCCCGAGGACCGATGCGGAGGGCGCTGCTGTTCGGCGAGCGCTGGATAACCTGGAAGGGACCGATCCCTACGCCTCGCTCAAGGATCTCGGCTGGCGCGAGATCGCTGAGATCGACGCCCGCCTGGAGCGCGGTGAGGTCGACGAGCCCGGCTGGCACGCCGAGATCGCGCGGCTCAACGTGCCGGCCTACCTGGCCGCCGAGACGCCATGGGCGGGATCGGGCAAGAGCGGCAGTGCCGAGGACTGGGAGTACGCGCGCAGCCACGTTGGGCACGTGACCGAGCGCGACGGGTCCTTCCTCGACATCGGCTGCGCCAACGGCTATCTCCTCGAATGCCTGCCACGCTGGACGCCGCACCAGTTGGACCGATACGGCCTCGACATCGCGCCCGAGCTCGTCGACCTCGCTCGCCGCCGGCTGCCGGAGCTGGCGGATCGGTTGTGGGTGGGCAACGCGCTTGACTGGGAGCCGCCGCATCGGTTCACGTACATCCGGACCGGACTGGAGTACGTGCCTCGCCATCGGCGCCGGGAGCTGGTGGAGCGGCTGCTGGGATGGTGCGAGCGGTTGATCATCGGCGTCTTCAACGAGGAGGCACATGCGCGACCGACCGAGGCGCTGCTCCGCTCGTGGGGCCACGGCGTTGCCGGGCGCAGTGAGCGGGCGCACCGCAGCAAGCCCGCGATGGAGTACCGCGTGCTGTGGATCGACGCGACATGAGCGACCGGGTCTTGGACGCGCTCGTCGCGTGGGGCGAGCGCACGCAGGAGATCCGGGCAGTGATCCTGACGAGCAGCCGCGCGCGGCCGGAGGGTCCGATCGACGAGTTCTCCGACTACGACATCATCCTCGCCGTGACCGATCCCGGCCGGTTCGCCGACGGAGATCTGGCCTGGCAGGCCGCGATCGGCACGCCGCTC
>JBHENV010000188.1:0-4538 GCA_046261895.1 Candidatus Limnocylindria bacterium | reverse complement strand
GCATCGGTCTCGCGGATTGATCCGCTACGGCCCCATGACCCGGGAGACTACCCGCGAGAGCCGCGTTTCGCGCTCAGGATCCGCGCCGAGAGACGACAGAGCTCGGTAACGTGCGCCTGGCGGCCCTTTCGCGAGATCATCGGGACGACCGCGCTCCCTGGCAACGTGGGCACCAGTACGTCAGCCGAGCCACCTCACCCTGGCGTCGCACCTCGATCGCCGTCCCACAGCGCCGGCACGGTCGCCCGGCTCGCCCATACACCCAGAGGCCGTGACCCCGCGCGGAAGACCCGGTCGTGATCCGGGCTCCTCCCCGCGTATTCGCCTGGAGCAGCCGGCGCGCCGTGCGTAACGCGCCGAACAGCTCGGCATCCTCGAAGGCACCGACGGTCGCCCACGGGTCCAACCCATCGAGGAAGGCAACCTCGCTCTTGTACACGTTGCCGATCCCCGCCACCGCTCGCTGGTCCAGCAGGGCGTTCCCGAGCTCCTCTGCCGAGCGTTCGCGGAGGCGCCGAAGCGCTTCATCGGCGTCGAAGGTGCGCGAAAGCAGGTCGGGGCCGAGGGTGGTCAGAGCGCGGGACCGGCGTAGGTCGGCATCGGTCAGCAGCTCGACAACCGGGGTGTTGAAGGCAACCGCCACGGATTCCGCCGTCTCGAGGATGGCGCTGGCCTGGCGGAGAGGGCGGCGCCATGGCTCGCCCGGGCGGTATCGGTGCCAAGAGCCGGTCATGCGCAGATGGCTGCGCAGCGTCAGGCCGTTATCGAGGCCGATGAGCAGATGCTTGCCCCGCGCTTCCACGATCGCAACCGTTGCGCCGATCACCCGCGACAGGTCCGGCACGCTTCGCAGCCCCGGTTGCGGCTGGGCGCGGGCCGCCGTGATTCGCCGGCCGACCAACGCCGCGCGCAGGACCTGTGCGGTTCGAAAGATCGTGTCGCCTTCGGGCATAGGCTCATTGTGGGAGGCCAGCCGGTAAGCCGCTGGTACGCGCACTGACCCGTGAACACCTCATCGCCAGATCGGCCGCCAGCCGCACTTCTCGCGATACGACCGCGCTCGGCTCGCAGGATCCGCCGACAACCGACCATCTCACCGATCCACAAACTCGTGTCGGTATACTGCGGGCTCCCCACGACCACCCGCATCGGACCGATAGCGCACGCATGAAAATCGGCATCGACCTCGGCACCGCCAATATCCTGGTCTACGTGAAGGGTAAGGGCGTTGTCCTCAACGAGCCGAGCGTGGTGGCAATCTCCGAGGACGATAACCGCCTGGTTGCCGTCGGCGAAGAGGCGAGGGAGATGATCGGCCGGACACCGGGTAACGTGAGAGCCATCAGACCGATGCGTGACGGCGTGATCGCCGACTACCTGATCACGGAGGCGATGCTGCGCTACGTCATCAACAAGGTCGCCCGCGTCCGGCTCTTCAAACCCGACGTGATGATCTCCGTTCCATCCGGCGTCACGAGCGTGGAGAAGCGCGCGGTCCGGGACGCGGCGCTGAAGGCCGGCGCCAAGGACGCGTACCTGATCGAGGAGCCGCTGGCGGCGGCGATCGGCGCCAACGTCCCGATCAGCGGACCGAGCGGCAGCATGATCATCGACATCGGCGGCGGGACGAGCGAGATCGCGGTCATCGCCCTCGGCGGCATCGTGGTCAGCGACTCGCTCCGCGTCGGGGGCAATCGGTTCGATGAGAACATCGCCAACTACATTCGTCGCAAGTACAACCTCATGATCGGCGACCGCACGGCGGAGGACGTGAAGATCCAGATCGGCTCAGCGCTGCCGCTCGAGGAGCCGCTGCGCATGGAGGTCAAGGGGCGCGACATGATCGCCGGCCTGCCGCGCACGGTCCCGATCACGAGCACCGAGATCACGGATGCGATCGAGCAGCCGATCCAGGCGATCATCACGGCGGTCCGGAACGTGCTCGAGCAGACACCGCCCGAGCTGAGCTCGGACATCATCGACAAGGGAATGGTCATGACCGGGGGAGGCGCCCTGCTGCGGAATCTCGACAAGCTGCTGACCCAGGTGACCGGGATCCCGTGCCACGTCGCCGAGAATGCGCTGAACTCGGTGGCGGTCGGCACCGGTATGGCGCTCGAGCACTTCGGCACCTTCCGCAAGAGCCTCGTGAGCCAGCGGTGAGGGAGCTGTGACCATCGCCGCCTCGGCGTCGAAGCTGCGGACGGCGCTGAAGGAGGAGCGAGAGGCAACGGGCGGGCGGCCGATGGCGCAGGTCTTCGCCGACTTCCACATCCACACCCGCTTCAGCCGCGATTCGATCCTGCCCGAGGAGCGGTTCGTGAAGATCGCCATCGAGCGCGGCCTCACCCACGTGGCGGTGACCAATCACAACAACATCGAGGGCGCCCTCGCGGTCCGCGACAAGATCGCGGAGCTGAACCTCCAGGACCAGCTGACGGTCATCGTTGGCGAAGAGGTCTCGACAACCGATGGTGAGGTCGTCGGCATCTTCCTCAACCGGACCATTCCGCGGGGCCTCTCCGCCAAGGAGACCGCCGACGAGATTCACCGGCAGGGTGGCCTGGTCAGCATCCCGCACCCGTTCGACCCGTTCCGCGGCTCGCACATCAAGGAAGGCCCGCTCCGCAACCTGGCGGAGATGGGCAAGATCGACATGGTGGAGGTCTTCAACTGCCGGGTCGCGCTCCAGCGGCACAACGTCGAGGCCGCCGAGTTCGCGAACCGATACGGGATCCCCGGCATCGCCGCCTCCGACACTCACTCCAGCTTCGAGATCGCGATGGCCTTCAATGCGCTGCCGCCCTTTGGCTCGGCCGATGAGCTGAAGGCTGCCCTGGCGGAGAACGACTGGCATGCCAGCCGCTCGTCCGTCTTCATCCACGCGACGACGCGATGGGCGGTATGGAAGAACATGTTCGACGCCTGGCGCGGCAAGCGTACCGCGGCGGGACCGATTCTCGGTCCGCAGACGCCCGAGGTCGTTCGCCAGGAGCCCGTCAAGCGGCCCACCGGAGCGGAGCTTCCTGCCAAGGAGCCCGACAAGGATGAATGAGCAGCCGCTGGAGGAGGTCATCCTCGCCGACCAGGTCTCGCTGCGCCGCCGCGTGCTCAACGTCCGCACGATCGGATCGATCGCCTTCGGGCTCCTGCTCCTTTACTTCCTTTCGCGCGTCATCCTGGGTGACGACTTCAACTGGGGCCTTGTCGTGCGGCTCGTCGGCCAGGCCGACACCGGCTTCCTGGCCCTCGCCTTCGTCGCCTACTACGCGACCTTCCCGCTCCGGGGGTTCCGATGGCGCTACGTCCTCCAGCGCAGCGGCCTGAAGGTCGGCTTCCGGGACGCGACCGAGATCCTCTTCCTCTCGTGGTTCGTCAACTGCCTGGTGCCGGCCAAGCTGGGCGACCTGTACCGCGCGTACCTGCTGCGCGCGAATTACGCAGCCTCGATCTCTCGCACGGTGGGCACGGTCTTCATCGAGCGAATCGCCGACATCATCATCATCGCCACGCTGGCGCTGTCGGCCGGCTATTGGTCCTTCCGGGGCCGATCTCGTCCCGACATCGACGCGCTCTTCCTCATCGGCTTCGCCATCGCGGTTGTCCTGGTCCTGCTGCTGATCGGGCTGCGGCTGTACGGCGCCCGGATCGGACGGTGGCTGCCGGTTCGGATCGGTGAGCTCTGGGAGCGGTTCCAGGAGGGGAGCACCGGAGCGCTCTCTGCCCGCAGCGTCCCGGTCGTGCTGGCGCTGACGGTCGCCATCTGGGCGCTCGAGGGCGCGCGGCTCTACTTCGTCGTCCGGGCACTCGACCTGCCCGAGGTGGGCCTGGGGATCAGCTCCTCGATTTTCGTGGCCCTGGCGGCCGCGCTGCTGACGGCCATTCCGCTGACGCCGGCGGGGTTCGGGTTCGTGGAGGCCGGCATTATCGGCGTCCTCTCGATCTATGGCGTCACCCGCGAGCCCGCTGCGGCCGTGGCGCTCGTCGATCGTGGGCTCACGATCGTGACCGTGATCATCCTGGGCGGGATCCTCTACGCCTTCAGCTCCAAGGTGCGCCGAGCGCACGGCACCCGGCCGGCGCCGTCCCCCGGCTGACCCGACCACGCTCGGTACCTTCCTCCTATTGAGGCGACCGCGCCCAGCGGCGATGCTGCGGTTGCTCGTACGCACCACCAGCGCACCCGCGCCGATGTCGTAGAGCGCACGAAGGTCGCAGATGACACTGCAGACACCGCGATCCTTCAACGCATGGCTGCGTGGCCAGCTGAAGGAAAAGAAGATGAGCCAGCGCCAGCTGGCGCTCCAGTCGGGGGTGGATCACTCCACCATCTCCCGGCTGATCAAGGGTGACCGCATGCCGTCCCTCGGAACGGCGACCAAGCTCGCCCGTGGGCTGCGAGAGATCCACGACGAGACCGATGGTCCCGCCTACTTCGAATCGGTCAATTCCCGCGCCGTGATGCCCACGACCCGCGTCGAGTACGCCCTGCGCGGTGACGACTCGCTCACTGAGGCCGACGTTCGCGAGCTGATGCG
>JBHENV010000187.1:0-6131 GCA_046261895.1 Candidatus Limnocylindria bacterium | reverse complement strand
GAGCAGGAGCACGCCCAACCCGATGATGAGCGTCGGCGCCAGCCACGCGCTGACCAACCGCGAGGCCTCGCCGGCGACGATGGGCACGCCGAGGGCGAGCAACAGAGCTCCGAAGATGAACGAGATCGGATCGAACGGATGCGGCTTCACGCGAGTCACTCTCCTGTATTGGCGGTGCGGACCAGCACCGAGCCGAGGCCGGCCTCGAGGTCGAGCACGAATGTGCCGCCCGTACCGTCGCGGACTTCGCGACCGGCCAGTCCCGTCCCTTCCTGCCGTGTGCCCAGCAGGTCCGAGGAGCCTGCGCCGATCTCGGTGGTGACTTCGGCCCTCACTCCCTCGGGCAGGATCACCACCAGCCGTCCGATCCCGATGCTGACCGCAACCCGCCGCTCGGCGCTGGAGAATGGCATGTCGCTCAGGTCGAGCGTGAGGCGCCCGCCAGCGAGGTGGTATTCGTCGCGAAGGTCCGCGGCGCTGGTTGGCGTGGTCCGGCGCTCGCCCCACCCGCCATCCAGCGGGACGGTGACGAAGCTGAGGGCCAGCGCCGGCGGGATGAGGAGCAACCCGACGAGGATGAGCCAGCGCGCGCGTCCCTACCAGGCGCCGACGACGAGCCCGAGACCCAGGATGGCGAGTGCCACGCCGGCATACTGGCCAGGGAGGAAGTCGGCGGCGGTCCCGACGTCCACGGCGGTCAGCACGCCGACCGCCAGCAGCAGCAGCCCCAGTACATACAGGCCGTGAGGGGCGACCGTTCGCGCATGACGCGCGCCCGGCGCTCACGGGTCGTGGGTGCTGACGGTGCGGCGGCCGCGACCGACTCTTCGGTCATCGGTTGATCGGTGACGCCCGAGGCATCCCCGGACGCTGTGCGCCGAACGAGCAGGATGCCGCCGGTGATGACGACGAGCGCGAGGGCGAACCCGGGATGGATCCCCGGCTGCCCGCCCGGCCGCACCCAGTCGATGAGCAGCAGGGTGCCGGCGATCCCGAGGAGGACCCACGCCACCGTGCCCGCCGCCGCACCGGTCACGCCAAGGCGCCGGATCCAATCTTCGACAATCGAGACGTCTCGGCCCTCGACGGGGATGAACAGCCATGCCGCCAGGTAGATGAAGAGGCCGGCGCCGTTGAAGAGGACGAGCCCCACGAACACCACGCGAATGAGCAGGGGATCGACGTTGAGGTAGTCGGCGACGCCGGCAGCGACGCCGGCGGCGACACGATCAGACGCACGGCGGCGGAGCCGCGCCGTGCCGGCCGCCGAAGCGGGGGGTGCCGAGGTTGGCTCGGCGTTCGAATCCGTCATGCCGGCATCGTTGATGACTCCGCGTTCCGGCACCATCGGGGACTTCCCTGAGCGCGTGTCCGCACCCTCGGGGATACCACCCATCGTTTCCGTCAGGGTCGTGTGCCACCATGCGGTCGATGAGCGAATCCCGGGTGTACCAATCGTCGCACGGGCCCGATGCCACGCGCTGGCGCCGGCCTCCGCTACGCCGTGCCCGCGAGGGCCGCATCCTCGCCGGGGTCGCGGCGGGCATCGCCCAGCATCTTGGCCTCAGCAGGATCGCGGTTCGCGTCTTCTTCGTGCTCGCCATGCTGGCCGCGGGATTTGGCTTCGTCGTCTATATCCTCCTCTGGATCCTGGCACCGGCCGGCGATGTCGGCACCGCCGCGAACGCCGGGCGGCGCCCTGTCCGGCGACCCAGCGGTGGCCAATTGGCGGGCATCGGCCTCATGGTCATCGGCGTGTTCGTGCTGCTGGCGGTCGGGGGGTTCTGGTTCGGCGAGGCGCATGGATGGCCGGTGGTGCTTGCCGCGGTCGGCTTCGCGGTCCTGTGGGCTCGTGGCGGCGACGACCGTCGAGGCCGATGGAACGTGTCGCGCATGCCCGAATCGATGCAGACGCTCGTGTCGACGCCCGTGTCGCTCCCTCGCCTGGCGATCGGCACCCTGCTCATCGCCGCCGGCGGCGCCGTGTTCGTGGCGGCGAACACGTCGGTCTCGGCGGCGGGAAACATGCTGCTGGCGTTCGCGGTCGCCGTCGGCGGTCTGGGGCTGCTGACGGGTCCGTGGATCTGGCGCCTGGCGAACCAGCTCATGGAGGAGCGGGCCAGCCGCGTCCGGGCCGACGCGCGAGCCGAGGTGGCGGCGCACCTTCACGATTCCGTGCTCCAGACGCTCGCGCTCATCCAGCGCGCGAATGAGCCGCGCGAGACGGCGTCGCTGGCCCGGACGCAGGAGCGTGAGCTGCGCGCATGGCTGTACGGACGGGCGCCGGATGCTGCCGGCGTACGCCTGCGCGACGCGGTTGATGACATGGCGGGCCGCGTCGAGTCGCAGCACCGCGTGAGGGTGGAGGCGGTCACCGTCGGCGACGCGCCGCTCGACGAGGGCATGCGTGCGCTGGTGGCTGCCGCCGGGGAGGCGACCGCCAACGCGGCGCGCCACTCGGGGGCCGAATCGGTGGCCGTCTATGTCGAGCTCGAGGAGGGCGTGGTGACGGCCTTCGTGCGCGACCAGGGATCGGGCTTCGATCCCGACGCGGTTCCCGAAGATCGGCACGGGATCCGGGAGTCGATCGTCGGCCGGCTGGCGCGCCATGGTGGCACGGCGAACGTGATGAGCGGCCCGACAGGGACCGAGGTCGTCCTGCGGCTGCCGAGGAGCGAGGTATGAGCGTCCGGGTGGCGATCGTCGACGACCACGAGCTGTTCCGCTCCGGCGTTCGCGCCGAGCTGACCGATGCCCTGACGCTGGTCGGCCAGGCAGGCACCGTGGAGGAGGCCATCAGCATGATCCGTGACAGCCGCCCGGACGTCGTCCTGCTCGATGTCCACATGCCCGACGGCGGCGGTCACGCGGTGATCGAGGCAGTCCACGCCGAGCTGCCGGAGGTTCGCTTCCTGGCGCTGTCGGTGTCCGACGCTGCCGAGGACGTCATCGACGTCATCCGCGCCGGGGCCCGCGGCTACGTCACGAAGTCCATCGCTCCACTCGAGCTGGTGGCGGCGGTGCGCCGCATCAACGACGGTGACGCCGTCTTCTCGTCACGCCTTGCCGGCTTCGTGCTTGATGCGTTCTCAGGCGAGGCACCGCAGGCGGCCGATCCCGATCTCGACCTGCTGTCCGCGCGCGAAGGCGAGGTTCTGCGCTACATCGCCCGCGGCTACGCCTACAAGGAAGTGGCGCACCGGCTCGGTATCTCGATCAAGACCGTCGAGACGCACGTTTCCGCCGTGCTCCGCAAGCTCCAGCTCTCGAGCCGTTACGAGCTCACCCGCTGGGCCACCGACCGAAGCCTGCTCTAGGGAGATACGGGCCGGGCAATCTTGTTACGGTGCTCGCGAACATTCCCCTGGAGACGGCGACATGGCCCGCTCGACACCACCGAAACTCCCACCCCGCTGGTTCGTTCGCGTCGCATGGGTGGTGCACCGCGCCATCTATCGGGTCACCGGCGGCCGGATCGGCCTCTGGCGCCCGAAGACAAACCGATGGGGAACCATGCGCCTCACCTCGATCGGACGCCGCACCGGCGCTGAGCGCACGGCGATCCTTGGCTATTACGAGGACGGTCCGAACCTGGTCACCATGGCCATGAACGGCTGGGCCGATGGCGAGCCCGCCTGGTGGCTCAACCTCCTGGCGCGGCCGGATGCCACCATCGTCCTGGCCGATGGGACGCGTGCGGTCAGGGCGCGTGCGGCAGAAGGGGACGAACGGGCACGCCTGTGGGCCCGGTGGCGCGATATGGGCGACGATGTCGACGGGTACGCGACGCTGCGGTCGACCGAGACCGCGGTCGTGGTCCTCGAGCCACAGCCCAACGCCGCATCCGAAGCGTAGCCGGCGGCGAAGGCGAGCGCACCTCCGAGGGTGAAATCTGATCGGAATCGGCGTGTCTCCGCGCGACCGCTAGGCAGTGGCGCGGCTGGGGACCTCCTGCAGCAGCCAGGTGTTGCCGTCGGGATCGGCGAAGGCCGCGTATGAGCCGTAGTCCGCGTGCCCTGGATCGACTCCCGGCGCCTGGCCCCCCGGCCCGTAGTGATAGATGTCGCCCACCGGGATGCCGCGCTCCTTGAGGTCGCGGTGTGCCGGCTCGATCTCGCTCACCACGAGGTATGTCGCTCGGTACGAGCCGGGTGCGGACTGGTCCATGCCGATGCCGAACGTGCCGTCGAGACCTTCACGCGCGTGCTGGCCGCGGAGGTCGGCCACCACAGGCGACACCGAAGCCTCCGGTGGCATGGAGCCGCTGGTCCCGACCGGGCAGGCGAGCCGCTGACGTCGAGAGGGTCAGGATCACGCCGGATCCGCGCTCGACCATGTGGCGGGCGGCCGCCGTTGCGGTCAGGAAGTGGGTCGTGGTCGCGACGCTGACGGGCGTCGTGTAATCATCGACGGACATCTCGAGCAGCGGCGTGCCCTGGAGATCTCCACGGATCCAGATCGCGTTGAAGGAGACGTCGATGCCGCCCGCCTCGGCGACCGATGCCGCATGTGCCTCGATCACATTCCGATCGAGCGCGTCGACCTCGGCCACCTCGGCCTCGCCGCCGGCCGCCGCGATCTCCTCCGCGACTGCCTCCAGCCTGTCACGGGTTCTTCCGGTCAGGAAGACCTTCGCTCCCTCTCGCGCGAAGGCTCGCGCGACGGCTCCGCCGACGGAGCCACCGGCCCCGTACACCACGGCGTTCTTGTTCTCCAGCAGCAAGCGAGACCCTCCCGTCTCTTCAGGCCGAAATGGCGGGATCCATCATCGCGCAGACGCGTTCACTCGGCCTCTGCTGTCTGCGCCTCCGGTGGCGAGTGCCGCACCGTCTGGAGTGCGCCTGACCGCAGGCCGCGGTGTGGCATCAGGTTTGCAGCCGCGCGCTCCGATGCGAGTCCTGCAACTGAACATCTGGGCGCGGTACGGGCCGTACGAGGTCCGCGAGCCGCTCTACGTCTTCGTCGGCTCGTTGGTCCGATGGAAGCCGCGCCTCGTCATCCGCTCCAGTCGCGTGGTCGGGGTCGACGAGAACGGCGCGGCGCCGTCAGACCGTTACGACGTCCTGGCGGACATCGAGCTGGACGGCGATACCGTCGGGGGCGGCAGAGGGCTCGACGGGTGGGATGACACCCACGCCGCCCTGTGGCCAAGCTAGGCGGATACCGTCGATGGCCGATCGCTCAGCTCCCCGCATCGACCGCCCGGCCATCCCGGCCTCCTATGGCGTCACTGCGGCGAGCGAGTTCGTCGACTGGGCGCACGTCGAGGAGCGCCTGACGCGGGACAAGGTGTACTGGATCGCAACCGTCAGCGGAGCCGGCCGGCCACGCGTCCGCCCTATCGACGGCACGTACCTCGACGGCGTCCTCTACGTGGGCGGCAGCCCGGAGACGCGCTGGGTCGCCGAGCTGGGGACGAACTCGAATGTCAGCGTGCACCTCGACGGGCTCGACGACGTCATCATCCTGGAGGGGGAGGCGGAGGTCATGACCGGGATGGGGGATGAGCTCGCCGAACGTCTGGCGGAGGCATCGAACGCGAAGTTTCCCGAGTACGGCGCGACGCCGCCGTCCGTCTACCAGCGCCGTGGAGCGATCGCGATTCGGCCGCGGAAGGTCATCAGCTGGACGGACATCACCAGGAACCCGACCCGCTTCAGCTTCGACCGCTGATCGCTGCCTTGGCGACACTGCCGATGATCTCGGCGAGCTCTCGGGGTCGTGACCACATCGGCCAGTGGCTGGTCGGCAGGTCGACCCATGTCGTGTTGCGGAGCTCGGGGATGCCGGCAAGGAACGCCCAATCGGGATGGTCCCTGGCGTAGGTCTGGTACTGCTCGGCGCTGAATCCCGTGCAGATCAGCGTGCTCGGGATGTCGCGCCGCGCATCGTTGGTCAGCTCGGCGCCTTCGCGGATGAGGCTGCCGGGCACCGGAACTGCCCGCTGACGAAACGTCTCCTTCTGCTCCTCGCTGAGGCCGTCGAGGTTCTCCTCCTCCTCGATCTCCTTCCAGACCATCGGCTTCTCGACGTCGGCGAAGTCAGGGTCGAGGGCGCCCTTTCCGGGAGCGGTGTCGACGTAGACCATGGCCGCGATCCGCTCCGGGACGCGGTCGCTGGCCGCGTACCCG
>JBHENV010000186.1:0-4397 GCA_046261895.1 Candidatus Limnocylindria bacterium | reverse complement strand
GACAAGTCCGGCCGGGTGGCGCCCGATAGCAGCGCCGACGAGTGGACCGACGAAGATACCGTGGGGTTGTAGCTCAGCTGGGAGAGCACCTGCATGGCATGCAGGGGGTCGGGGGTTCGAGTCCCCCCAGCTCCACCATTTCACCGGTCAAGCTCAGGTGGTACCGCGAAGATGTGAGCCCCTTCGTCCTGGCAGGCGGAGGGGCTTCTTGTTGTCCGGAGACGAGACGCATGATCCTTACGGGGAGCGGCGAGGCGAAGACGGCCCGAGACGGCCGGAGCTGGACGCTGCGTCCGGGTCGGCCGACCGACGGCCGTGAGCTGGCACGCCTGTTCGGCGAGGTGCGCGCCGAGGGCCGCTGGCTGATCACGACCCCGGGCGCCATCAGCGAGCCGTCCGAGGCCTTCTGGATCAGCGAGCTGATCCGTGGCTCAGAGCACCTCGCGCTCGTGGCCGAGGCAGACGGCGGGATCGTCGGCAACATCCTCGTCAGCGTCGATCGAGGACGGGCAACGGAGCACATCGGCGTCCTCTCCATCTGCATCGCCATCGGCTGGCGCGACGTGGGGATCGGAACCCAGCTGGTGGCAGGGGCGCAGGCATGGGCACGCGAGCAGGGCCTGCGCAAGGTCTCGCTGGGCGTCTTCCCGGATAACGAGCGAGCGCTCGCCGTTTACGAGCGGCGTGGGTTCGTCCGCGAGGGGGTCCGGCGCCAGCAGTACCGATCTGGTGACGAGTACCGCGACGAGGTGCTCATGGCCTGGTTCCCCGAAGAGGAGGCAGACCGATGAGGATTGCACCCCCGTCGGTGCGGGCCAGGGCCTTTGATGCGTGGGCCGACGAGTACGAGCGCTACCGGCCCGGGTATCCTGCCGCCCTGTACGACCTGATTGCGGATCGGCTCGGGCTGCCGGCGGACGCCGATGTTGTCGATCTCGGAGCCGGAACGGGCAAGGTCGCTCGCGCCGCCGCCGCGCGCGGCTGGCACGTGACGGCCGTGGATCCCGGCGCGCCGATGCTGGCCGTCCTTCGGGAGCGCGCCGCCGCCGAGGAGGTCGCGATCGACGTCGTTCAGGCATCTGCCGAAGAGACCGGCCTGCCGTCGGGGGCGTTCAATGCAGCGCTGGCGGGCGAGGCGTACCACTGGTTCGACGCTTTGCCCGCGCTCGCCGAGATGGCGCGCATGGTGCGGCCGGGCGGAGGCATCGCATTCTTCTGGAATGACGTCGACTCCAACCGCTCCGCTCTCGTCGCTGGCGAGCGGGACCTGGTCGCGGAGTACGGGATCGACGGAGCTGACGTGCGCAAGCCGGGACCGCTGCCGGAGACGCGGGACGCGATTCGCTCCGCCGGGGCCTACGAGGAGCCTGAGTTCCACCAGGTGCGCCACGTGGTCCCCATGAGCGGAGCCGAGTACCTGGGCTTGGCGTACACGAAGTCGCACCTGCGCACCGCGCCCGTGGAGCTCCAGGAGCGATACCGCGGTGCCTTCGAGGCGATGCTCGCAAGGCACGGCGTCGGTCAGGACGACCGCATCGAGGTTCCCTACGTCACCGACTGCTGGATCGCGAAGAGGAGAAACCGATGAGCGCCCAATCGCCAACGCGCACCGGGCGTCCCGGTCGCTTCGACCCGGCCTCGTTCGAGCGGAAGTGGCGCGACCGGTGGGCGACCGACGACCTCTACGCCGCTCGGGACGATGATCCTCGCGTGAAGCGATACGTGCTGACCATGTATCCGTACCCGTCCGGCGAGCTGCACATCGGACACTGGTACGCGGCCACCGGACCCGACATCGTGGCGCGCCTGCACCGCATGCGCGGCGACAACGTGATGTTCCCGATGGGCTTCGACAGCTTCGGGCTGCCGGCCGAAAACGCGGCGATCGAGCGCAACATCCATCCTGCGAAGTGGACGAGCGCCAACATCGAGCGCATGCGCACCCAGTTCAAGACGATGGGCGCGATGTTCGACTGGTCGCGCGAGGTCACCACGTCCGACCCGGCCTACTACCGCTGGACGCAGTGGATCTTCCTCCAGTTCTTCAATGCGGGACTGGCGTACCGGGCCATGGCGCCGGTCGACTGGTGCCCTAAGGACCAGGTCGTGCTGGCGCGCGAGCAGGTGGAGGGACCGAACCGGGTCTGCTGGCGCTGCCACACCCCGGTCGAGAAGCGCGACCTCGAGCAGTGGTGGTTCCGGATCACGAACTACTCGGACGAGCTGCTCGACTTCAGCGGTCTCGACTATCCCGACCCGATCAGGTTGATGCAGACGAACTGGATCGGTCGGTCGGAGGGCGCGGAGATCGACTTCCCTACCGAAGCGGAGGATCGCGAGCCGATCCGGGTCTTCACCACGCGCCCCGACACTCTGTTCGGCGCCACCTTCATGGTGCTGGCACCCGAGCACCCGCTGGTATCGGTTCTGACGACCGAAGAGCAGAAGGCCGATGTCGAGGCCTACGTCGCCGATGCGCGGCGCGAGACCGAGATCGAGCGCATGAGCACCGAGCGTCCCAAGACCGGCGTCTTCATCGGTGCACATGCCGTCAACCCGATGACGAACGAGCGCATCCCGATCTGGATCGCCGATTACGTGCTGCCCGGCTACGGCACCGGCGCGATCATGGCCGTGCCCGCCCACGACGAGCGTGACTTCGCGTTCGCGAAGCAGTACGAGTTGCCGATCCGCTACGTGGTGCTGCCACGCGGCGGATCAGCGCCGGATGGCGAGGCGTTCGTCGCCCACTCCGCTGACGAGGTGCTGGTCGACTCCGGCGAATTCAGCGGCATGCCGGCCGCCGAGGCGATCACCGCCATCACGAAGTCGCTCCAGGAGCAGGGCCGCGGCCAGATCGCCGTCACCTACCGTCAGCGCGACTGGCTGGTCAGCCGCCAGCGCTACTGGGGCGCGCCGATCCCGATCGTGTACTGCGACGAGCACGGCGCGGTGCCGGTCCCCGAGGAGCGGCTGCCGGTCGTGCTGCCGGAGGATGTCGACTTCGCGCCGACCGGCGTGTCCCCGCTGCAGTCGCACGCCGAGTGGCTGAGTGCCACCTGCCCGAGCTGTGGGGCGCCCGCGCGGCGCGAAACCGACACGCTCGACACGTTCATCGACTCGTCCTGGTACTTCCTGCGCTACTGCTCGCCTCGCGATGACGAGCGCGCCTGGGATCCGGACGCCGTGCGGGCGTGGATGCCGATCGACCTGTACACCGGCGGCGCCGAGCACGGCGTCATGCACCTGCTGTACTTCCGCTTCTTCGTGAAGGCGCTCCGCGACCTGGGCCACCTTGACTTCGACGAGCCGACGATGAAGCTGCGCAACCAGGGCCAGATCCTGGGCGCGGATCACAACCGGATGAGCAAGTCACGCGGCAACGTGCAGGCGCCTGACGAGCTGGTCGACCGCTATGGCTCGGACACGGTCCGAGCGTTCCTGATGTTCATCGGCCCCTGGGGCCAGGGCGGGCCGTGGAACCCGTCCGGCATGGAGGGGATTCACCGCTGGCTCGGCCGGGTCTGGGGCGTCGCTCAGCCGACCGCCGGCGGCGGCCGCACGGCCGACCTGCCGGGCAATGGTGACGAGCTCGAGCGCGCGCTGCGGCGCGCGGTGCACACCACGATCGCGGCGGTCACCGAGGACTACGAGGCCCTTCACTTCAACACCGCCATCGCGAAGCTGATGGAGCTCACGAACGCGATCATCCGCGCCCGCGAGGCCGGACATGCCGGCGGTCGGCCGTACGCCGAAGCGATCGACACGCTGGTCGTGATGCTGGCACCGGTCACCCCGCACATCGCCGAGGAGCTATGGGAGCGTCGCGGCCACGCCTACAGCATCCACCAGCAGCCGTGGCCGGAGGCCAATCCCGTGCTGGCGGCCTCCGATACGCTCGAGCTGCCCGTGCAGGTCGACGGCAAGCTGCGCGACCGGCTGGTGGTGACCACCGACACCCCGCCCGAGGAGATCGAGCGCATGGCGCTCGCCTCCGAGCACGTGCAGCGCTACCTGGCCGGCCGCGCCCCGAGGAACGTCATCCTGGTGCCGGGCCGCCTCGTGAATGTCGTCACGCCACGCGACTGAACCGATAAGGCGCCGATAACCGGCCGGTAAGCGCCGGCGGCGTAGCCTGCGATCCTGCTTCCGATGCCCGGCGTCGAGTGCCCGGACGCCGGGTCTCGGACGCAGCTGCTCCCCGTCCCATCCTCGCCTCCCGCGTGGAGGCTCGCATCGTGTCTCGCTCGGACCGGATCACCGTCGCCGCAAGCGGCGGCGCACTCATGCTGGCGCTCGCCGCGGCGTGGCTCGCCTTCGCGCCGGCCGAGGGAGCAGCGCCAGCAGCCGCCACCGGCGGACTGACGCTGTCCACCCCGATCGCCAGCGTCCCGGCG
>JBHENV010000185.1:0-6035 GCA_046261895.1 Candidatus Limnocylindria bacterium | reverse complement strand
CCACCGCGTCGAGCTGTGCCTGTTCGACGGGCACGACGCCGAGACGCGCGTCGAGGTCGGCGAGCGCACCGCCCACAACTGGCACTGCTACCTGCCGGGCGTCGGCCCCGGCCAGCGCTACGGCTACCGGATGCACGGGCGCTACGATCCCGGTGCGGGGCACCGGTTCAACCCGGCAAAGCTCCTGATCGACCCGTACGCCAAGCGCATCGACGGCGCCGTGCGCTGGGACGACGCGCTCTTCGGCTACCGCATCGGCGAGGAAGAGGACGGCCCAGACGACCGCGACAGCGCCTCGTTCGTGCCGAAAGGCGTCGTGATCAACCAGGCCTTCGTGTGGGGCGACGACACGCAGCTCGGGACGCCGCTCGACCGCACGCTCATCTACGAGGTCCACGTCAAGGGCTTCACGCAGCTCCATCCCGATGTGCCCGAGGACCTGCGCGGAACGTATGCCGGGCTCGGCTCGGCACCGGCGATCGACTACCTGACCAACCTCGGCGTGAGCGCGGTCGAGCTACTGCCGGTGCACCAGCACGTCGACGAGCGCCACCTGGCGGAGCGCGGACTGTCGAACTACTGGGGCTACAACACGATCGGCTTCTTCGCCCCCGATGTTCGCTTCTCGGCGACCGGGGAGCCGGACAGCGAATTCAAGACGATGGTCAAGCGCTTCCACGACGCGGGGATCGAGGTCATCCTCGACGTCGTCTACAACCACACCGGCGAAGGCAATCATCAGGGGCCGACACTCAGCTTCCGGGGCATCGACAACGCCGCCTACTACCGGCTCAACGCAGACGACCAGGCGCTCTACGTCGACTACACCGGCACCGGCAACACGCTCGACGCCACCAGCCCCAAGGTGCTCCAGATGATCATGGATTCGCTCCGGTACTGGATCATCGAGATGCACGTCGACGGCTTCCGCTTCGACCTTGCATCGGCGCTCGCTCGCGAGCTGCATGACGTCGACAAGCTCGGCAGCTTCTTCGACATCATTCACCAGGATCCGATCATCAACCAGGTCAAGCTGATCGCCGAGCCGTGGGACGTCGGCCCCGGCGGCTACCAGGTCGGCAAGTTCCCCGTGGGTTGGGCCGAGTGGAACGGCAAGTATCGCGACACGGTCCGCCGCTTCTGGAAGGGCGTCGGGGGACAGGCGGCCGAGCTGGGGTATCGGCTCAGCGGGTCCTCGGATCTGTACGCCGGATCCGGGCGTCGTCCGCACGCCAGCATCAACTTCGTCACCGCCCATGACGGGTTCACGCTGAGCGACCTCGTCAGCTATGAGCACAAGCACAACGAGGCGAACGGCGAGAACAACCAGGACGGCGACGACAACAACGAGGCCATGAACTTCGGCGTCGAAGGCGAGACCGATGAAGAGGCCGTCATCGAGATTCGCGAGCGCCAGAAGCGGAACTACCTCGCGACGCTCCTCCTCAGCCAGGGCGTTCCGATGCTGCTGGGGGGCGACGAGATCGGGCGAACGCAGCGAGGCAACAACAACGGCTACGCCCAGGACAACGAGATCAGCTGGTTCAGCTGGGACCTGCGGCGCCGGGACCGCGCGCTCCGCAGCTTCACGCGCTCGCTGATCCGCCTCCTCAACGAGCATCCGGTGCTTCGTCGCCGGAAGTTCTTCCAGGGCCGCCAGATTCGGGGCTCGCGGGTCAAGGACCTTACCTGGTTCGCGCCCGATGGAACCGAGATGACCGACACGCAGTGGCAGGCGCCGGGCGTCAGGACGCTGGGCGTCCAGTTCGCCGGGGATGCGATCGACGAGCGCGGGCCGCGCGGCGAGCGAATCATGGACGACACGCTGCTCATCATCTTCCACGCCGACGATCGCCCGGTGGCCTTTACGCTCCCGAGCGAGGACGCCGCCCGGCACTGGGAGACCGTCTTCGACACCGTGCACCGCACCTTCAGCGCCGCCCAGGGCCTCCACGACGGGGGAACCGCCTACCGAGTCGCAGAGCGCTCGGTCGTCTGCCTGCGACGCCTGCCGCGGGTCCGCCGCGTCAGCGCCGACTGACCGTCGAGCCCGACGGCGCAACGAACCAATGGCCGTTGATCCCTCACCGCGGGCCACCTATCGCGTTCAGCTGAACGCCGAATTCACGCTCGTCGACGCCTCGGCTGTCGTCCCGTACCTCGCTGAGCTCGGCATCAGCCACCTCTACGTCTCCCCCGTGCTCCAGGCGGCCCCCGGGTCGACCCACGGCTACGACGTGATCGACCACGGGCGTGTCAACGACGAGCTCGGCGGAGAGGACGCTCTCAAGGACCTCGTCCATCACCTGCGGTCGCACGGGATGGGACTGGTCCTCGACATCGTCCCGAACCACATGGCGATCTCGGGCTACGGGAACCGATGGTGGTGGGACGTCCTGGAGCATGGGCCCGCCAGCCGCCACGCGTCCTGGTTCGATATCGACTGGACGGCGGGCCACGTCCTGCTGCCGGTCCTGCGCGATGGCGACCGTGCCGGGATCCGGATCGTGCGTGACGCGGAGCGGGTGGTGGTCGAGCACGCCGGCCGTCGCTTTCCGCTCGCCGCCGGCACCCTGGCGCCGGATCCGTCGGACGATGAGATTGCCGCGCTGAATGCCGACACGGATCGGCTCGAGGGGCTGCTCGGGCGGCAGCACTATCGCCTGGTCTCCTGGCGAACGGCGCTCGAACGGCTCAACTATCGGCGCTTCTTCGATGTCAACGACCTGATCGGGCTGCGGGTTGAAGACGAGGAGGTCTTCCACGAGACGCATCGGCTGATCCTGCGCTGGGTGAGCGACGGCCTGGTGGACGGGCTGCGCGTCGATCATCCCGATGGGCTGCGCGACCCCGCCGGATACCTCGCAAGACTGCGGGGTGCTGCGCCACACGCGTGGATCGTGGTCGAGAAGATCCTTGCCGCCGGGGAGCACGTGCCGTACGACTGGCCGGTCAACGGCACGACCGGCTACGGGTTCGCCAACCAGGCGACCGGCCTGATGGTCGACCCGGCGGGGGAGGCGGCGATGAGCCGCATCTGGGCATCGGTGGCGGACACCGGCCCGGCGTGGGACCGGATCGAGACCGAGGCGCGCCTCGGGGTGCTCTTAACGGTGCTGGGCAGTGACGTGAACCGGCTGACCGAGCTGTTCGTCGCGCTCGACGAGGTGAACGGCGAGAACGTCGCCGCCGACCATGGGGAGGTCCTGCGGGAGGTGGCCGCCCGGCTGCCGGTCTACCGGACCTACCTCACCGTGTGGCCGCGACGACGCGTCACCGACGAGGATGCCGGCCTGATCGGCTCCGCGGTGGCAGCGGCCAGCGAGGCCAGACCCGACCTGGATCGCGAGCTCTTCCGCCGACTCGGCCGCATGCTCCGCCTCGAGGACGGCGGGGATCGTTCAGATGAGCTCGCGATGCGCTTCCAGCAGGTCACCCCCGCCGCCATGGCGAAGGGCGTCGAGGATACGGCCTTCTACCGCCACCATCGGCTTGTCGCACTCAACGAGGTCGGCGGCGATCCGGGCAGGTTCGGGGTCAGCGTCGCCGAATTCCATCGGTCGATGGAGGAGGCGCAGCTGAGCTGGCCGGCGGGCATGCTCGCCCTATCGACCCACGACACCAAGCGGAGCGCCGACCTGCGTGCCCGCCTGGCGCTCCTGTCCGAAGACCCGGAGGCGTGGCAGGCGTCGGTCGCCGCCCTTGGCGCAGCCGCGGCGCCCCATCGAAGCGGCCCGGAGCGGCCCACCGATGCCGATGCCTACCTCTTCTTCCAGGCCGTGGTCGGCGCCTGGCCGATCGACGCCGATCGGGCCGCGCGCTACCTCGAGAAGGCAAGCCTGGAGGCGAAGCTGCGCACGTCGTGGATCGATCCGGATCCGACCTACGACGCCGCGATCGCGGCGTTCGCGCGCGGGTGCGTGGGCGATCCCTCCTTTGTCGCAGCTGTGGAAGCGGCGGTCGCCCCGCTCGTCGATGCGGGACGTCGCGCCGCAGTTGCGCAGCTGGCGTTGCAGCTCACCGCTCCCGGCGTCCCGGACATCTACCAGGGGAGCGAGCTGTGGGACCTGTCACTGGTCGATCCGGACAACCGTCGGCCCGTCGATCACGGCCTCCGTCGGCGGCTGCTGGCCGAGGCCGCGCACCTGGGCCCGGCCGACGCCTGGCGCCGACGCGAGGAGGGCCTCCCGAAGCTCTGGCTGATCCGTCATGTCCTCGGCCTGCGCGCTCGGCGTGCGACCGCCTTCGCCGTGTCGGCACCCTATGCGCCGGTATGGGCGATCGGTGCGCGGGCCGACGCGGTCGTCGCGTTCGTTCGCGGCGGCGAGGTGCTGACGGTCGTGCCGCGCCTGGTGCGCCGTGTCGAACGGCTTGGCTGGGGCGACGCGACGATCCGCCTGCCGGCCGGGACCTGGACCGGGCTGGACGGCAGCCGCCACACCGGCGCCGCACCCCTGGAGGAGCTGCTGCGGCCGTTTCCGGTCTCCATTCTGGAGCGGTCCGCGTGACGCTCGTCGACGACGAATACACCGATGCCCACGAGCGGCGACGCCGGATCGACCCCGACGTCCGCGCCGCCGTGCTGGCCGCCATGGGACCCGACGCCGCCGACGACGCGACCCACGAGTCGCACGTGGCGGTGGTGCGGCCCGGCGCCGTGCTCCCGGCCGCCGGTGAGGTGCGCCTGGAGGATGGGTCAACGCTCGGAAGGATCGGCGTCCTCCCGGCCGATCTGCCGTTGGGGTACCACCACCTGCAGCGTGACGATGGCATCGTCCAGCTGCTCATCGCCGGTCCGGGACGCTGCCATCTTCCCCGGGCGCTCCGGGCGTGGGGTTGGGCGATCCAGCTCGCCGCCACACGCTCATCCACGAGCTGGGGAGTCGGCGACCTCGCCGACCTTAGGCGCCTCGGCGAATGGAGCGCCGATGCGGGCGCGGGCTTCCTGGCGGTCGGACCGCTGGGAGCGCCGAATCCCGGGCCGGACCCCGAGCCGAGCCCATACTACCCGAGCACGCGCCGCTTCGGGAACCCGCTCTACCTCCGTGTCGAGGAGGTTCCCGGCGCCGAGCGCGTCGGCGGCCAGCTCGCCGATCTTGTAGCGGCCGGTCGCGCTCTCGGGATGGACCGGCTGATCGATCGCCGCAGGGTCGCGGCGCTCAAGATGCTGGCACTCGGGCGGATCTGGGCGACCGGTCCGGACCGATCGGCGCTCGACGGCTGGCGCGCCGAACGCGGCACTGCCCTTGAGCGATGGGCGACCTTCGTCGTGCTGACCGAGCGTTTCGGCGCCGGCTGGCAGCGGTGGCCGGAGCCATTCCGCGACCCCGAGGGGACGGCCGTGAAGCGCCTCCACGTTGAGGAAGCAGATCGCGTCGCCTTCCATGCCTGGGTGCAGTGGTGCTTCGACCGACAGCTGGCTGCGGCATCGCGTGCGGTCATGCGCATCGCCGACATGCCGGTCGGCGTCGATCCCGGCGGTTTCGACGCATGGGACTGGCAGGGCCAGCTTGCGATGGCTGCCTCGATCGGTGCGCCACCGGACCGCTTCAACGCTGCGGGGCAGGACTGGGGCCTGCCGCCGTTCATCCCGCACCGGCTGCGCCAGGCGGCGTATCGGCCGTTTGTCGAGACCATCCGTGCGCAGCTGCGGCATGCCGGCGGGCTGCGCATCGACCACGTCCTGGGCCTGTTCCGGCTGTGGTGGATCCCCTCCGGGCAGGACCCCACGCGCGGGGCCTACGTTCGCTCCCGGACGGATGAGCTGCTCGAGATCGTGGCGCTCGAATCGCACCGCGGCCAGGCGGTCGTTATCGGCGAGGATCTCGGCACCGTGCCGGCCGGCGTGCGTCGCGAGCTGCGCCGGCGCCGGCTGCTGTCGACCAGGCTCGCGATCTTCGAGCGGGTGCCGCCTTCACGCTATCCGGCGCAGTCCTTTGCCGGCGTCACGACGCACGACCTGCCGACGGTGGCCGGCGTCTGGAATGGCTCGGACCTCGGCGACCAGGCCACGTCCGGCGTCACCCCGGATCCGG
>JBHENV010000184.1:0-29357 GCA_046261895.1 Candidatus Limnocylindria bacterium | reverse complement strand
CCGGACCCATCGGGCTACGGCGCCACGCTGGCCATGCAGCGCGCGCTCCGCGACGCGCACCTCGAGATGGAGTCGGTCGACTACGTCGTGGCGCACGGCACGTCCACCCCGCTCAACGACGCCACCGAGACGAAGGCCATCCGCGCGGCCTTCGGCGCGCACGCCGATCGGCTGGCGGTGACCAGCAATAAGAGCATGATCGGGCACACGCTGGGTGCGGCCGGCGCGGTCTCGGGCCTCGCCGCCGTCCTCGCCATCCGTGACGGTGTCATCCCACCGACGATCAACTATGAGACGCCCGACCCGGCCTGCGACCTCGACTACGTCCCGAACATGGCCCGCCACGCGCCCGTGAACGTGGCGATCGCGAACGGCTTTGGTTTCGGCGGTCAGAACGCCGTCAGCGTCTTCTCGCGCTATAGCGGCTGAGCGGCCATCCGACGGGGGTACGGGCCAGTACCGGGACCTTTGGTCGGGTCGGAAATCGACCCGCCAGCCCGTACCCTCGCGCCATGACCGAGGTGAACGGGCTCCGTCTCGCCTACCGCGGCTTCATCGCCGGGCTCTCGGGGGCCTACGTCTGGGCCGCCATCGCGATGGTCCTGTCCGGGCTGGCCGATGGCGATCCACTGCGCCCGATGCGGCCCCTCGCGCTTGCGCTCTCGCCAATCGCCGGATCATCGGAGCTTGCCTTCGTACTGGGTCTGCTCGCGCTCCAGGCCGGCGGCGCGTTCGTCGGCATGGGCTTCGCCTACTTCTTCGGGCGCTTCTTCACCGCCCGGGTGACGCTCGCCATCGCCGCACCGGCATTCACGCTCCTGGCATGGGGCCTGATCGGGGCGGTCGTTGCGCGAGATTCCGGAATCGTCGAGTTCGCCACCCATCCGATTCCCGCGGTGGCCTCGCTCGGGTACGGCCTCCTGCTGGGAGCCGCGGTGCCGCTGCGAGGAGAGGTCACCCGCTCCCCGAAGGCTCCCTCCGTGGAGTAGTCCAGGGCCACTCCCGAGTCCAGTGGCATGACGGCCGGCCGGGGAACGATGCAGAATTGGCCCCGTTCCTTTGAACTCGTCGAGCGAATCCAGGAACGGCAACGGCGGTCACCAAGAGGCGCTCAGATGCGGGTCGGGATTCTCTCGGACATCCACGGCAACCTTGCGGCCCTGGAGAAAGCCATCGCGGTGCTCGACACGAAGCGGATCAATGTCCTCGTGTCCGCCGGGGACGCCATCGGGTACGGGCCGTACCCAAACGAGTGCATCGACGTGCTGCGCGACCACTCGGCCGTGGCGGTCCTGGGAAACCACGAGCTGCATGTGCTCGGCCGTGCGGAGGATCACCATTACAGCGCCCGAGCGTTGCGTACGCTGCACTGGACGAAGTCGCAGTTGGGAGCGGACCAGAGGCAATGGCTGACGAACCAGCCCAGCGCTGTTGAGATGGGCCCGATGGTCGTCGCTCACGGATCTCTGGACAGCCCGCACGAGTATGTCGTTCGGCCTCGACAGGTCGATCGGCAATTCGAGCTCCTCCAGCGCACGCACGGCGACGCGAGGATCCTCATCCTGGGACATACTCACTTCCCCTTCCTCCGCGTGCAGGGACGACGATGGACCATACCCCCGCTGGCCAGGCAGCGGTTCCCGCGAGGACGACGGATACTGGTGAACCCTGGCAGCGTTGGTCAGTCCCGACAGTGGGAGTGGTCCCCTCGAGTTCGATTCGCCATCCTCGACCTGGATCGGAGTCGGATTAGCTGGTTTGCGGTGCCATACGATCACCAGAGGACCCGCGACGCCCTCACCGCGGCAGCGCTTCCGCGGAGCGCGATGCACCTCAGACCATCTCCCTGGCACGCAGTCAAGCGCTGGTTACGCACGCTCACCGATGTCCGAGCAGCCGGTGTCCTGCCGTGGAAACGCCCGCAGTGACCCGCGGCGGGGAGTCACCAGTTGCCTGCGTCCTGGGTGGCATGGACCTTGTGCGTCCACTCGGCAAAGCAGGAGTTCGGTGTTGGGTCGTGGCGTCGCCGGGCAGGTCGATGAGGTACTCCCGCTTCGTCGACGGCGTGATCGACGATGTCGATCCCTGGGAGAAACCCCACATTCTGGTGGAGCGGCTTCTTTCGTTCTCCCATACACAATCTGTCGCTCCGATCCTGTACTACGAGACCGACGGGTACCTGGCGATGGTCTCGCGCTTCCGAGAAGTGCTCGCGCCCGCGTTTCGATTCGTCCTCGGGGCACCAGACCTCGTCGAAGATCTCCTCGACAAGGCACGATTCAACAGGCTCGCGAAGGAGCTGTCGCTGCCCGTCCCGGTGAGCTTCGACATCGCCCCGGATGTGGACCTCGCCGCTCTGGCCCTGGAGTTCCCCCTCATCGTGAAGCCCCTCACGCGCCGCGATCGCGATGGGGGCTGGGTCACACTGGCCGGCGATGCCAAGGCACTGGTGCTCGGCACGGGTGACGACTTCCGGCGCCTCATGCCTCTCCTCCGGGCCACCGGGATTTCACTCCTCGGCCAGAGGCTGATTCCCGGAGGAGAAACGTCCGTCGAGAGCTATCACATGTACGCACGACGCGATGGGGAAGTCGTCGCGGACTTCACCGGCAAGAAGCTGCGGACCGTTCCTGCGCAGTTCGGGCACAGCACAGCTCTGATCACGACGGATGCCCCGGATGTTGTGGAGACCGGTCGAGCCATCGTCAGGAAGCTCGGCCTCGGTGGCGTTGCGAAGCTCGACTTCAAGCGGGACGCGCGGGGTCAGCTCCACCTCCTGGAGGTCAATCCGCGGTTCACGCTATGGAACCACCTCGGCGCAGAGGCGGGGGTGAACATTCCTTCGCTCGTCTACGATGACCTCACCGGCCGACGTTTATCCGGGGTGAAAGCCGGCCGCGCCGGGATTTCATGGTGTGACGTGCCGAAGGACGTACGGGCAGCGCGTGCAGCGGCGATACCGCTGCCCTCATGGCTCTGGTGGGCAGCCCGTGCCAACATCAAGACAGACCTCGCACTGGATGACCCCATGCCCTTTCTCCGGGGCAGGATCCTCTCGAAGCTGACTCGAGTCGGCCAACGAGCGCGCTCCCGGCGCAGCAACGCAACCCGCTGATGACGCGGCAATCGAAGCCATCGATCAGCGGAGACGGATCCCAGTCGAGTGCCGTGATCCTCGCGACCGCGACGACCGGACACGCGATCGCTCGAACCCTGGGCCGGCTCGGCGTGAGCGCGTACGGAATCTACCCGACCCGCTCGGCGGTCACCCGGTCCAGGTACTGGCGTGGGATACGCATCCTGGATCTGAGCGCGTTTCCGACGAGCGCAAGCGCGGCCAGCCTGACCCGGTTCGGTCGGTCGCTTCCTGGCTCGCCCCAGCTGATCACGACAACGGACGACCAGGCGCGCTTCGTTGCCGATCACGCGGATCTGTTGGGGGAGACGTTCACCTTCCCCCGCGTTAGCTCCGAGCTCATCGCGACGCTCACGAACAAGCGGCTGCTGTCCGAGCTCTGCAGCAGGCTGAAGGTGCCAACGCCTTCCAGCTATTTTCCGGCGGATTCGGAGGAACTCCAGCGTCTCGTCGAGACCGTTCGACTTCCGATCATCCTGAAGGGCACCGAGGACCGTGCAGCGTTCAGGTATACCAAGGCCGTTGCGAGGACAAGAAGGCGGCTCGCGGAGATATGCTTGACCATCGAGGTGCGCGACTATCCGGGCCTGATGCTGCAGGAGTACGTACCGGCAGGCACCACTGGTTCCCGCTGGCTGTTCAACGGCTATTTCGACGCTTCCCATCGTTGTCTGTTCGGTTTGACCGCCATCAAGGTCCGGGAGAACCCCATCTCCGGCGGCGTGGCCTCACTGGCAGAGTGTCGGTGGAATCCGAGGTTGGCGGCAGAGGCCATCGCCTTCCTCGAGAAAATTGAGTACGGCGGCCCGGTGGACATGGACTATTGCCACGACGAGGCAACCGACGAGTACAAGCTCCTCGACGTCAATCCCCGGCTGGGAGCCACCTTCAGGGCCCTTGTCGATGACCGGGGTTGGGACGTGGCCCGTGCCATGTTCGCCGATCAGAACGGCGTGCCCGTCGACACCGGTCGATCCCTGGCCAGGCGCCGATGGCTCGCTGAGCACGCTGACGTTGTGGCCTCCGTTCGCAATGCGCAGGCTGGGCAGCTGCGGCTGCGGTCCTGGCTCTGGTCGCTCATCGAAGTCCGGGAGCTCGCCTGGTTCTCGCGCGACGATCTGCGGCCGCTGCTGGATCTCGCCCGTTACGCTGTGACGAAGCTGCGACGCCCGCGGGCAGCGTGGCGTGGGTACTCTCGCTATCGGGACTGAGCACCCGCTCGGCTCGAGCGACCGTTACGAGGGGTCTCCCTCCACGTAGAGTTCGGGCTCGAAGCGCGGGCCGCGCCCCGGAAGCGAGGCGACCCAGTCCCGCAGCGCGCTCTCGACCGTACTGAACGCCAGCTCATCCCAGGGGATCTCGTCGGGCGCGTAAGCGCGCACCTCACTCGTTTCCGCCGCCGGCTCCGGCCGCCCACCGACGACGCTCGCCTCGAACACGATGGTGACGATCCCGACATGCGGGCGCGAGTAGACGCCGATCAGCCGGCCGATCTCGACGCGCAGGGCGGTCTCCTCCTCGGTCTCGCGCCGGGCGCCCTCCTGCACCGACTCCCCCACCTCGAGAAATCCACCCGGATATGTCCATCGACCCATGGCCGGCTCGATCGCACGCCGCGCCAGGTAGAGCCGTCCGTCCGAAACGGGAACCGCACCGACCACGATCCGCGGGTTCCGCCAGGAGACATGGCCGTCCGGACAGACAAGCCGTGGACGATGATCCTCCTCGAGCGTGCGCGGCTCGACGGGACGTCCGCAGGCCGGGCAGAACTTCGGCTCCTCCCCGAGCGTCAGCGGGTAGTCGTCGCTGGCATCTCGCTGCGGCATCGGTCCATAGTACCGATCCGTTGACGCGAGCCCTTCCGCCGATGCCGCGCCGCGCGCTATGCTGCGCCAACCTACGGAGGCACCACGATGGCTCGCGACGAGAAGATCGACCTGCTCCGAAGCGTCCCGCTCTTCAAGGGCATTGGCGACCGGCAGCTGGAACGCATCTCGGTGCTGGCCGACATCATCGACCTGCCGGCGAATCGGCGCATCCTGAGCCAGGGCGAGCGTGGGGCCGAGATGTTCGTGATGGTACGAGGGTCCGCCCGCGTCGAGCGCGACGGCGCGCTCCTGGCGGACGCTGGGCCGGGTGCCGTGCTCGGTGAGATCGCCCTGCTGGACGGTGGTCCGCGCACGGCGACCGTGACCCTCACCGAGGCATCGCGACTGCTGGTCCTCGCGCGGCGGGAGTTCCAGACGCTCCTCGACGAGTTCCCCGACGTGCGGCTGCATGTCTTCGAGATGGTCGCCCGCCGACTCCGCGCCCTCGACCGCGAGGCGGTCCACTGAGGCACCAGCCGACCATCGGTACAATGCGAGAGATGGCAGCCGCCCGCCAAGGTTATATGCCTAACCTGGTTGCCCGTCAGCCATGGCTAGCACCGTTCCGTTGACGCAGTCGGCGATGAACGTGTTGGACCGCGTCTGGCTGCTATCCCCAAAACCGTGATCGCCTCGCCGCGACGTATGCGTTCGATAAAAATGTGGTACGCCATGTCGGGGGCGTTGGCGCGGCCCGAACACTGAGAAGTAACGCAGGATGACCACGGCGAGCCCGTGGGCGCCCATGTACGCCATGGCCAGATGCTCAGCGGCAAGCTTGGTGATGCCATACGGAGACACGGGTTGCCGAAGCATCATTCGCACCCCGTGCATTCGCGTACCCAACCGTTTCTACGACGATGCGGTCGCGCGGGCGGTCGCTGCGGCCGGATTCGACGTTGCGTTCACCACAGATCGGGGAGTTGGCGACCAGCGCCACCTCGACTGGTACTGCCTGCCGCGCAGCAATGTGGGTAAGAGGTCAAGTGCGCGTCTGCTGAGGCTGCGGGCACTCCTCCTCCGCCGGCGTGGCGTCTAGCCCCAAGGTCCTGCTACATTGCAGACGAGGCGCAAGCGCCGCGCCTGAGCGCGATGGATGTACCACGCCGCAGCGCGCGAGATCGAGAGTAGGCGTTTCTCCTGTCGTCCGCGGTAAATGTCAGGCTCCGCGGCAAATGTCAGGGCAGTGCGGCTAGAGAAGACGGCGAGCCACATCCGTCGCGACTCTTAGGACAGGAAGGGGGGTCCGCTCCCAGAGCCACGACAGGGCCCGTTTGTGCCCGACGGCCGCTGCAGGGGCGCCGCCTGCCCGCAGACGCGGATCGGGCGTCCGCACGGAATCCGGAATGCCTCCGGGCCGCCAAGCATAACTGTAGAGCGGTACCGGCTCGGCTCCCCAGCGTGCCTTGAAAGCTCCGAGTGAGCTCTCTGGCCAAGCGTATCCGAAGCTCAGGTAACGGAAGCCATGCTCGAGCCCCCAATTCATGGCGTACTTGTAGAGGGCGTGATGTGGATGAAGGGGGAGGGTGCCTTCCTCGTGCGCGATGTGCAGTGCTTCGACGGTGTCCCCGAAGGCCAGGGAGATCAAGCCCGCGATGGGTTTGCCCTCATATTCCGCCACGAACAGACGGAATACGCCTTGGTCCGTGAGCAGCTCCTTTGTTAGCCTCAGCTGGCGAAGGGTGCGGTTCACAAAATGCTTCCTTCGCATGTTCGCGAGGAGCATGTCATAGAAGCGCCTCAGATCCGCATCAGAGTCACTCTCTCGTACCCACACCCCTACCCTCGCAGAATGTCGGAGGGCCTTCATGAGCGGTCGTCTCTGGTGTCCTTTCGCCCACGACGTGAGCCCGTCGGCATGAGATGGCAATGTCAGCACCCAAACGGGCGGACCCTCGATCGCAATCCATCCTGGTGCATCGACTTCGAGTCCACCCACGAAACTACCAACGTGAGTCTTAGCACGCACGGATCGACCAATGGAGAGGGCCGCGGTCATCAGCGCAGCTTCCCCTGCCCGATGCCGTCCAATTGGCCCCCCGATCTCATAGATGGGAAGCGACCTGAGCGCATGGCCTCGAAGGGTGCGCCTGTACATCAGCGGCATGATGGCGAGGAGTTGCCCCAACGGGTCTTCGAGCGCGAGATACCGGGGTGTGTACCGGTAGGACTCTTCGAATATGCGGGCCCATGCCGCCAAGTGATAGACCGTCGCTGACGGATGGGCATTCACAAAGCCATCCCATCGTGGATCGATGAGCGGATCGATGCGGATTAGCGTCATTGGCTAGGGCGCCCCGTGCCGGGGCGCGCGGCGACGATGACAGGGTCCTGGCACGAGGACGAACGACTCACACGTGCCAGAGCTCCATAGGCCCATCGTCTTCCCCTATCCCGCGGCATTACGTCGCCCTCGGCCCCCTAAGATCGCACTAGGGTGCACTCGGGCGGCCATGCCACCCCACCGTACGGGCCGCCGCCCGTGTGGAGCCTGAGTGTTGGTGACTCCAGGTTGCTTGTTAGGACCCGGCCTGCCAATGGTACCGCTCGGCGCGCTCGGCTGGGGATTCGAGCTGGTTGTATAAGCCGCCGTGGTACAGCAGCGGCGGGGCGTCCTCGGGATTCAGCCATACCGAGTCAACCACGCCGACCAGCACGGAATGGGAGAAGAGCTCAAGCGAGGTCTCAAGTCGACACTCGAGATGAGCGAGGGCTCTATCAAGGCGGGGTGTCCCACCGACGTCCGAGTCGGTCAGCCAGCCCGCCAGGAGACGCTTATCGAGCCCCGCCCGACTGCAGTGACGAGCGATTGGACTCTGCGCAACGGAGAGCAGATTCACTCCGAACCGGCGCCGCTTGGTGATCTCGGCGAATGCTCGCGCCTCGCGGTTGATGCACGCTAGGAGTGAGGGCGGCGAGGCAGATAGCGAACACACTGAAGTGGCGGTCATCCCACACGGCTCGTTGTTGGTGTCGAAGTACGTCAACAGGACGACCGTTGAGGCGTGGCGTCGGAAAGCCTGACGAAAAAGCTCCACATCCCAATCCCGGCGGCTGGCGACGGAAGGATCCTCGTTTGCATCCGCCGTGCGCGCAACGAGATCAGGTGCCAATCTGGCAGTCATTCAAGGCTCCTCCCCCGTTGGTGGCGTCGGCTCTCAGCGTCTGGACTCGGCTTCGCACCTGCGCAGGCACCATCCTGCCCGATCCGGCAAAGTTTGTCACGCGTGTGTGGTCAAGCACTGTTGGGCGTTTGCACCGCTAGCGTGAGTTCGGCATGCCATGGCCGGGCGATTCAGGGCATGATTCCGCGCCAGAGTGGAGCACAATGGGCCGCATTTGGAGGACCGAGGATGCGAACCGGCGCCGACTATATTTCCAGCATCCGTCGTGATGGCCGTCGCGTGCTCCTCGACGGCGACCCGATAGCGGATGTAACGACGCATCCAGGTTTCTCCGGGCCTGTCCAGATCCTCGCGTCACTCTACGACCGCGCGTGCGAATTGCCCGGTCTGCGGTTCCACGAGGATGGTGCGACGCATTCCAGCATGTGGCTTGTCCCCCGCGCCGCCGATGACCTCAAGCAAAGGCTGGCGATCCATCGGCACTGGTCGGAGGGGAGTTATGGCCTGATGGGTCGGACGCCGGACCACGGCGCCGCCTTGATGTCTGCATTCGCTGGGCGCAGGGAGATCTTCGACCGTGGCGGCCAGCGCTTTGGAGACAATGTTGCCGCATTCTACGAGCAGGCGCGCGCGAACGATTGGTTCGTTTCGTATGCCATCATTCCACCTCAAGTTGATCGCTCGAAGGCGGCCCACGATCAACCAGAGCCGTTCCTGTATCCAGGGATCGTCGAGGAGAACGACGACGGCATCGTCATTCGGGGGGCGCAGATGGTCGGGACGTCGGCGGCGATCGCCGACTACCTCTTTCTGAGCTGCATTGTCCCCCTGCAACCGGGCGATGAGGATTACGCAATATCCGTGGTCATGCCATTGACGGCCGCGGGGCTTCGCATCTATCCGAGACGGCCGTATGCCTCTGCCACCACCAGCAGATTCGACTATCCGCTCACCGCGCGCTTCGACGAGTCGGATAGCCTCATCGTCCTACGCGATGTGCATGTGCCCTGGGAGCACACCTTCGTACACCGCGACGTGAGACTGGTCAACGCGCAGTTTTACGAAACGGGCGCCCATGTACTCGCTAACTATCAGGCCTTGATCCAATTCCTCGTCAAGCTCGAGTTCGCCTCGGGGCTGGCGATCAGCCTGGTTGATGCACATGGAATGTCCTCGATACCTCCCGTTCAAGCACAACTCGGCGGAGAGATCGCCCCTCTCTGCGCCGCGATCGAAGCCATGGTCCTCGCGGCCGAGGTCGAGGCGGTCAGATACGGCGAGCTTCTGATCCCCGCCCCGAAGTACATCTACAGCGCGATGAGCCTCCAGCGCCGCTGGGTCGTCGACTTCATGCGGGCACTCCGCGAGTTGGGAGGTGGCGGTTTGATTGCGCTGCCGTCATCGGAGAAGAGCTTCACGGCCCCGGAGACGGCGGACGATGTCGAGCGCTACTACCGCTCGGCGACAATGCCGGCGCGCGATCGGGTGGCGCTGCTTAAGCTCCTCTGGGACCTCGTCGGGAGCGAGTTCGGTGGCCGTCAGCTCCAGTTCGAAATGTTCAACTCGGCGGCACAACACGTCGCGAATCTACGGGCATTCCACGCTTACGATTGGGACATTGGACGTGAGCACGTGCGGCGCTGTCTGGAGGACAGCTAGGGGTGGCGGATCGCCGATCAGCTACCATCGCTCGTTGGTTCGGCCCGGCGGAGCGCCCACTGCTCGGGTGGGTGACGCATCCCGCATCCGGTCTCGGTCAATCCGGCGTACTCGTGCTCCCACCAGTCGGTTACCAGTACTGGAGCACGCACCGCACGCTCCGCGTTCTGGCTGAGCGCCTCGCGGAGCGCGGCCAAACGGTCCTTCGCCTCGACTATGACGGTACAGGGGACTCGTCGGGCGACCAATGGGCCCAAGAGCGCCTGGAGGCTTGGCGTCGCAGTGCGCAGGCGGGAGCCGACGAGCTGCGCAGGCTCGGCTGCCAGGAACTCGTCGTGGTGGGGGCGCGCCTGGGAGCGACGATCGGTCTGCTCGATGGCGCGGAGCTGGGGGCGGACCGCGTGGTGGCGTGGGCTCCGGTTCTGTCCGGGCGCCAACACGTGCGGGAGGTGCGCCTCTTGTCAGAGGACCTGCCCGTTGCGATGGATCGCGCGCCCGGCGACCAAGTGATCACGGGTGTCGTGATGGCAGGGGTCATCTTCCGGACAGAGACCCTGGCGGATCTTGCTGCGATCAAGTTGGATACGCTCACTTCGGTGCCGGCCGCTCGCATATTGATGATTGAGGGAGTTGAACCGGGTGCGGCTGTGGTAGCGGGCCGCATGACTGAGCTAGGGGCCGCCGTTGACCTACTCGCGATCGCCGAAGGGAGAGAGGTTCTAGACCAGCCGGCTGAGTATGCA
Organism: Candidatus Limnocylindria bacterium; assembly: GCA_046261895.1. GTDB lineage: Bacteria > Chloroflexota > Limnocylindria > QHBO01 > QHBO01 > JACDBZ01. The sequence continues at coordinate 18,826 of JBHENV010000184.1, read as the reverse complement.
ACGCCCCCCCGGCCGCTTATCGATGTTATCTGCACATGGGTTGGACCGTCGTCCGGGGCAGCGCCCGTCGATCGACTTGACCACAAATCAGCGAGCATCTCGTGGCGTGGCAGCCAGTTGCGCGAGGAAGTGGTCGAACTCGGACCTCGACGCCTCGTTGGCGTCGCGACGGAACCGATCGGCGGAAGCTCAGGCCCGATTGCAGTTTTCCTAAATTCGGGATCCGAGCCACACGTTGGACCGGGGCGGGCTTGGGTTGAGTACGCCCGCGATCTTGGGGCGCTCGGGTTCGCGAGCCTGCGCGTCGACTTCCGCGGATGGGGTGAGAGTCCTGACGACGGTTTCGCCCCTGGGCGGCCCTACGATGCCCACGGCGAGGAGGACACGATCTCGATCATCCATGCCATCACGCAGCGCTATGAGCGGCCGGTGGTGCTGGTGGGACTCTGCGCGGGGGCATGGATCGGCCTTCGCGTGGCGTTGCGCGAGCGCGTCGCAGGAGTCATCGCACTCAACCCGCAGTTGTATTGGCGCCAAGGCGACCCGGTCGAGGCAACGATGGTCGAGACGAGGCTGCGCCGCACCGCTTCCCGCAGGCGCGAGGAGCTCGGAAAGAGGTTCGGGGTGTGGAGCATGCTTGACCTCGTCGGCCACAGACCGTGGGCTGCAACATGGCTGGACCAGCTTAGCGCCGGCGACGCCGAGATCCTGATCCTCTTCGCGGAAGGCGACGAAGGAATCGGGTACCTGGAGCAGCGACTGACACGTCGCTGGCGCATGGCGAGGGCCTCCGGCCGCATCCGGGTGAACCAGCTGCCGGACATTGACCACTCCATGCACCGTGCATGGTTGCGTGGTGCGGTCCTCCGCGAGCTGCACGAGCAGCTGCGCCGGCTGGATACGACGGATCGGCAGACTCGCCGCTAGTTAATCGACGCTCTCTCGGTGCGTGGCTGGCACCCGCTCCAGAGCTCGTGTGAGCTCGCGATCGAGCATTTCATGCACAGCTCGCTGAACCACGATCGGGCGGAGGGTGTGGTCTCGGCCCGGTAGTGGCTGGACCTCGACGTTCGGCCATTCCGGTAGACGGGCGAAGAAGCCGTCTGACTGAAGGTCAAGGTGTAGGGGCTCGTCGTCCGAAAAGGCGATGAGAACCCTCGTTCCCTTGTCTCTCAGGCGGGCGAGCTTTTCCTCGAAATCAGAGGTTGTCTTAGCGTGACGCGGTCGCAGGACCGCCTGGGGGAGTCGAATGACCCGCAAAGCGGCGCGTGTGCCGAGCGCCCGCGCGATGGCCAACATTCGCAGCATCCGGACCTCGCCACGCAGGATCCTCCGCCGCCATGCCGGACTGCGGAGCCGCTTCAGCTTCCGGGCGTCGCGTCGCGAGATGATCTCGGGATCCCATGACAAGAGGCCTGGATTCAGCAGGAGCGCGGCAATGACGCGGTCATCGCGGGCTGCGCCATGGAACGACCAATACCCGCCTGCACATAGGCCGCCGAGGACGACTCGCCCTCCGGGACGTCGACGTTCAAGCTCGTCGATGAAGGCGACGATGTCGCCCTCAAGCTCGGGATCGAAAAACCTACCAACATCTCGGTAACGGGTACCATCCCCATCGGAGTCTCCTATAGCGGCCAGATCGATCCGCAACGTGAGAACTCCGCGCGCCGCCCATCGTCGCGCCGCTTCGACCCAGATCCGATTCGGGCCGATCCGTCGCACCGCGCCCGCATTCAGAAAGATTGCGGTGACATCGCTCGGCGATGTTGTCGCTGGCTCCGCAAGGACACCGAACCGACGTCCGTTAGGCAGGTCCAGCAGCAATGCCGTCTCCCGCACGTGCACGCCGCCAACGTCGAGCTCGGCCACGTTGCCAGCAGGCGGCGGGGCGGCTCCAACCGTGGTCGTTGCCATCGCGATGACTGCCCTTGGAGCGACATCGATCCACCGAAGGACCTGGCCGATCACCCCTTCCGGCACCTCGTAGCGCTCGGGATGCAAGCACATCGCCCCCCAGCCGTCGCCATTGCCGCTTGTCACCTCGACGCCCGCCTCGACCAGATGAGTCTTGACTCTTGGGGGAATGACGATGCCGTCTCGATCAAAGAGCAGCGCACGTCTGAGGCTGCCGGTACCGAAAGTGGCGAGATCAGTCGCCCCCAGTGACTCGATTGTCTCGGCGCTCAGGACGAATCCGCCGGACTCCATCCAGCCATCGGGAAGGACGAACGGCTCCTCCTCTCCCGTGAGGCTATAGCGCGAGGCTTGCATCTGCGAGAACGCCCGCTCCTGTCGCACGAAACCCCGGCCCCGGTCCGGGGTTCCCCATAGAACGAGGTCATCTATCGCGGCACCCATGGCGATCGATTTGGCAAGGAAGAGGCCACCGATGCCTAGGCCGATTGCCGCAATCCGCAAGCACCCTGTCTCGGCGCGGAGCCAGGCCGATGCGGCGGTTACGGCATCGGAGCACGCGCCGACCCTGCCCGGATCGTATGCGGACCCACCGCTATCGCCGGTTCCAGGGAAGTCGAACCGCAGTGTTGGATACCCCCGAGCGGCTAGCTGCTCGGCCCACGATCTACGGGCTCGGTACGAAGCGACGTCGTCCCACCCCCACGGCGAGCAGAACAAGACCGCCGTGCTGAGGGGCTCCCCATTCGGCTGATGTAGGAAGGCAAGCACCGGATCAGGGGTCGTGCCGAGGTAGAGCGGGCGCACGCTAAGGGAAAGGTCCACGACTATTACGGTAACCGGATCGCGATTCGCCCGTCGAGGTTGAGAGCGGTGATGGATCCGCTGACTACGGTGGCATCCGGGACGGACGGACGGAGCCCAACAACCCTCGCGCCGCCCGGCTCGATGGAAAACGAGCCATCCGTCGCGCTGAAACCAGGGACCTCGATGCGCACTCCGCAGGCGAGTCGGCGACTCTTGACTGTCACTTCAACAAGTCCTTCGAGAGCTGTGGAAGCGACAGCCTCGAGTCCCAGCCCCGCGGCGGACTCCACCACGATCGACCGTCCGACCGGGAACCGAAACGACTGCCCGAGCAACTCGGTACGGCCGCGAGAGGTCCGCTCCAGGGAGGCCACGATGACGTCATGGGCCGGCGGACCGAACCGATACGACCACGACGCGTCGACAAAATGCCCGAGAAGTGACTCCAAATTGTGGGCCACAGTGACGTGTGGTCGCAGGGTCAAGGGGACCTCGGCACTCCCGACCTGCTGTTCGAAGTTGCGGAATAGTGACACCCGAAGCCTGGCCGAAACGAGCGACCGCCCGTCGTTCGCAACGTGCACTGACACACCACCCAGCCCCTCATCCGTCGTCCAGACCGCGATTGGTTGGAGGGCGCGCCGCAGATGGTGGTAGGCGACTTTGGGAGCCCCTCGGTGGTCGAGCACGCCCCAGCCGGCCCCGGGAACGAGGTCGTGAAGCCAGAGCACGAGCCCGCCGCCACAGGTCGATGCGTCACGGCGCCACTCTCCGAACACTTCGGCCATGACTTCACCCGTGACTGCCCGTGACAACTCGAGATATCGCCGGGGATCCGTGCGTATCAGTTCCACAGCGTCAACGCCGAATAGGACGCCAAGGTAGTGATCACGGACATCGTCGAAGTCCCAGCTGCTGCCGGCGTCGCGCGGCACTCCCGCCTTCCATCGCGGATCTGGCGGAGCAGCGAGTGCGGCAACGACCTCGTCGTCGGGAACATTGGCGAAGGCGAGGCACTCACTTGCAAAGCGCACGCCCGCCGCTCGAGCATCGGAGATCGGGCGCCGATACGCACCGACGCCGTAATAGTTCGCCACCCCCCGATCTGTCCTGAACGGCATGTCGCCGCCGAAGGGCGTCGATGGGATGTACACAGCGTCGGCACCCGCGTGGGCTGCGAGCGCGGGGAGAGTGGTCAGATAGAACTGGTCCTGCGCCAGCGCGGCGTCGAGTCCCAGCATGGCGACCTGCTGCTCAACCTCGCTGTTGCCGCATAGGACAGCAAGGCTCGGCCGACCGGCAAGCCGTGCGAGCACCGCAGCCGCTTCGGCCTCCGCGGTACGCCGGAAGCCTTCGTCGGCGAATGGGTAGTCCATGTTTGCAAACATGAAGTCCTGCCAGACGAGGATGCCCATCTCGTCGCACGTCTCGTAGAAGAGGTCTGATTCGTACGCCCCGAACCCAGGGACGCGAAGCATGTTCATCCCAGCATCGCGGACCTTCCCGAGAGTGGATTTCAACGCATCGGCCGATGTCGCCAAGCGGATGTCGGCTCCGGACGACCACACCGCACCGCGACAGAAGATCGGGGTGCCATTGACATGGAGGTCGATGCCGTCCCGAATCAGGTCGTGATCGCGTCCACCGCCGGCGGTCAAGCTGCGGAAACCAACCCGTGCCGAGCCGAGCACTGCCCCCTTTAGAAGCCCGGATCGTGCGACCAGGCGAACGTCATGGAGCGCCGGATTACCATGCGTGTGCGGCCACCATGGCTCTATAGCTCGAATCGGAAGCTGACCAGTGAACAGCTTCCCCCGCGGGTCGAGCGTCGCCTCCAACGACACAGTGCGCGTTCCCGAGGGTTCGTCAAGCTCGAGCTCAATGCCAAAAGGCGGGTCGTCTCCGATGCTTCTCACGAGCGCGCGTACGGACAGCAAGCCCTCTCCATCGCGGAAGCGGGTTCGAACACGCCACTCATCAAGCACAGCCCCTCGTCGTCGCTCCAGCCAGAGCGGCCGCCACGGACCGATGACGGGCGGGCCTGGTGCCACACCGGGCATCCGCCCCAGGAGCATGGTGCGGAACCACCTCACTCCGCCATCCTGAACAAGCTTCGACCGCCATCGGGCGCGAGGCGCGCGCCGTTGACCGAGTAGCGGCGTCAACGCCCGACAACGGATCGCCAGGTGGTTGCGACCCCGCAATCGATCGCTGACAACCGAGCGATGCTCGGCGAACATCGAGTTGCTCTCGAGCATCAGAGCACCGTTCAGATAGACGTCCGCGACAGTGGCGATTCCGCCCACATGCATGACGACCTCTTCAGCCGGTCCCGCGGCCGAGGCTTCGAACTCCGTCTGAAACCACCAGTCGACCGACTCTAGGTCGTCAGGATCGACACCGGTCCCGAGCAGCAAACCGGCGGATCCGGGTACCTGAGCTGCTTGCCAGGTGAGGCCAGCGAGCGACTCATAGCCAACATCGGCGCGTGGATCAGCCGGCGCGGCTGTCCATCCACTGGCGATCTCCTGCACCGAGTGGGCCTGAAGGTGGCCGTGCGAACGCAGGTCCCCTGGCACCGCCTAACCCGCGGCGTGAACGAGCGCCGCCATCGCCTCGTCCCACGCGCTCGCCAGCTGACCCACTATCGGGCCTGGGTCGAATGGACGACGACGGGCGAGCTTGAACCCAAGCAGCTTGGAACCTTCAACGATCCGCATCATGCCGGCAGAGGTGACCGCGGCGGTCGTGCCCAAGAGCCAGTCGACGTGTGACGCGGTAAGCTCGAATCCTGCCCCGGCCATGCGGATCGTCGCGAAGGCGTAGCGGTGGAATTCATCGACGTCGCCTGCCAGCACGGCCGGTAGATCTGCCTCGAGACGCTCACCGAATCGGAGAAACGGATTGGTGTCCGGGAGGCGGGAGAGGTGGCCACGGAGCAGGTGAAGCGCGGCCGCTCGAAGGTCGTTTCCCTGCAACCGCGCACCCATGTCGAAACGAACCAACTCAGTGTATGGGGCCAGCTCGTCATAAGGGCCCGCTCCGATTCGAAAGAGCCCTCGGTAGTCCTCCCCCCCCAGCTCGAACAGCGACCTGTTGTGGTAATAACGCAGCCGCTCGGCGTCCCTGTCGATCGCTTCGACTGCAATGGAGGTCTTGACATGTTCGGTTCGGTAGCTCGTGGCGACCGTATCGGGCAGATACCAAGCATCGACCTCGACTGTGAGGGTTCGCTTCTCCTGCAGCAGCTCGCCGATCTGGAGCGGTAGCGGTCGGTAGGGCTGCATCTCGTGGATGTCAACCCCGAACAATAACTCCACGTCCGGCAGGGACGGCTTGAAGAAGGTCCACTGGTCACCCTCGAAGTCGGCGCGCACATTTGAACCAAGCATTGCCAACGGTTCGTCACCTCTGGCGTGCAGCAGCTCGATCAGAATGTCGGTGTAGCAGTTGGTCTCCGGATACGAGCGTTGGTCGTCATGCACCGCATGGGGGCGGTACGTTGCCGGATCGTGTCCGAAGAGGTGCACCGATGTGGACACGGGGAGCCTCACAGGCCCCACAGCTGGCCCCGAACGGACTCGGGCCAAGCCTCAACGTCGAAGCCGTGGGTGCGCAGGAGGGCAAGGGTAATCCGCTCGAGACCGAACCCGAGGCACGCGGTGTGGACATCTCCCCCACTCGCGAACGCGAGCCCGTACGAGGCGGCGAAGTGGTCCTGGTGGTAGTTGAATGATGCTACCGCCGTGGCATCGGGACCGGCGATCTGCACCAAAATCTCAACCTTCAACGCCTGTTCGCGCTGACTGGCGGCGAGCATCTTGCCGCTGCGCCCGAAGAATGGATCCGCGGCAAGATCTGAGCGAACGTCGAGGCCAAGGCCGCGTAGCAGATGAAGGGAGAGATTGATCCACGAGTCGCGCCACGTGACGACGGTTTCGGGCTCACCAATGCGCACAAGTTCGCGCATGTGGAACATCTGGAGCCTTGCGGGATCCCCGGACGGCTCACGGCGAAAGACATAGGATCCGCCCGGGTCGATGGTAACGCCTCCCCGAGCGACCGGGCCGCGGGCCGCGACCGCCGGGTAGACCGGGTAGCAGACCGCGGGCATGAGCACCAGATCAGTCATGCTTTGGAATTGACTCCAGTCCTCGTGACGGCTCGCCCGATCGGTCTGCTCGGCCGCCTGTACCTCGGTCCCCTCGAATGCGAAGATGCTGCCGGCCAAGTGCGGAAAGGACTTCAGATAGCCAGCGAGCTCAAGATGCCGGCGAGGCAAGACTGGGGGAAAGCGCAGCGGCTCGGCACCTTCGTCCTTGGCTACGCGGGTCACCAGCTCGTCGAATCGGAGCCGGATGTCCTCGAATGACTCCCCACGGCCGTATACGCCGGGCACGCCGGTCTCCACAAGGAATCCTTGGCCGGTGAGCTGGTGGAGAAACGCCGCCTGGTCACTCGTTGCGGCCCGGAACACCGCCATCAAACATCCTTCGCGACTAGCAGGAGGCTGGCGTTCGTCATATGGATCCGCTCATTCGCCACCATGAGGCTGGCCGACATGCTGTCCCTGAGATGACGTCCAACGCTGAACGGCGTGTCATTCTTGAAGCCAACGATGCCGCAGATGCCCATCGCACCCTGACACACTCGCGGCGCCTGCTCGGAGGCCGCGATTTTGAGGTTGTTGAACCGCAGCACAGTGGCCATCGTGGACAACCGATCACGGCTTCCCTCCGATGCCACTTCGAAGTCTGCCAGCGCCGAAGTCACCTCGGCGCGCAGGAGGGAAAGTTCGCTCATGAGATGCGAGAGGCGCTGTGCGGTTGGCGGTGGTTGCTCAGGTCGTTGTTTGGCCTGCGCCCGCACGAACGTGCGCGCGCGCTCGAACGCATCGGTCGCAATGCCCAGCCACAGATGAGACCACAGGATGTGGGAGATCGGCACCATCGACTCGGTGGCGACCGCGGTGAATGGGGTCGGCAGGACTTGCTCGGGCAAGAACTCGGCCCGAATCGTGTAGCCGGGGGAGCAGGTACCTCGCATACCAAGGGGATCCCAAGTGCCGACCTGCTCGAGGGTGACCTGGTCCCGCGCCGTGAGTACGATCACTTGGTCACCTGGCTCGGCGTCGGGCGAACGCCGCAGGGTCGTCAGGAAGTCGTCGGCATGCGCCCCGTAGGAGACCGTGGGGGCCTGTTTTTCGAAGCGGACAGTCCCATCGTCGCCCGGAGTGAGTGCCGCGATGGAGCGGCTCATGTCGCCACCCGTGCCGAGCTCGGACGTGACCGAAGCGATGAGACGTTGCTCGTGGACCAGATCGCGGAGGTACGTTTGGAACCACGGAGCGTCGTCAGCGTGTCTCACAATGGAGGCAACCTCGATCTGGTGCATGGCAAAGACCATCGCGGTGGCCCCGCAGCGACGGCCCAGTTCGAAGCAGGCGGCGGCGATGGCCTCGAACGACACGCCGCGCCCGCCGAGCTCAACTGGCACGAATGCCGAGAGAGCGCCACCCGCGCGCAAGGCGTCGACGGCCTCGATCGGAAAGCGGGCATCGTGGTCGACGGCGTCCGCATTCGGGCCGGCGATCTCGTTTGCGATTCGACGAATTCCGGTGAGGAAGTCCTCGTCCCGGTCGGTCAGGACGTTCATGCCGCGGGCACTTCGAGTTTCGACAGGGCCTCGGCAATGGAGGAGATGCTCTGGAAAACCGCACGGGTCAACATAGAATCAGGGAATTCGACGTCGAAGGCGTTCTCGAGTGCGAGCATCAGGCCGACGCTGGCATGCGACGTCATGCCTGCCTGGTACAGGTCGGCATCATCTTCCAATTCGTTCACGTCGATGGGCAGGCGTGCGTGGTCCCGGACCACTTGGCGAATTCGATCGATCATGGCCCCAATATCTGTACGGTTGTCAACCCCATCCCCGGCGGCTGAGCGGAACGCAGCATACGCTACTCAGACTGTCAGGCCATCCGTTAGGGAGCGCGGGATGCAGACTGCAAGCGTTGGTTTCGGCTTGTTGACCACGCAGCAGTGGCTTGCTTACAGGTTACGCGGCCGGCATCGGTCACGACGAAACCATCTGCGTGATGGCGTCGCGGCGTGCACCTGGTGCGGTCCCGCGTGGGCCCCAGCGCCCGGCGCATAGCCTTGCCGATCCGCGTTGGGTTCGATCTCGTGTCAGTCTCTGCGGTAGAGGCAGAGCTGCACGCCGATACCCGGGAGCGATACTTGGCGCGCATCTACACTGACGCGGAAGTCGCGGAGTGCGCGACGCCACGAGGGTTGAATGCCGAACGGCTGGCAGCGCGGTTCGCTGCCAAGGAGGCGACGATCAAGGTCCTCCCCGTAACTGATACCGGGTTCTCTCTACGCGAGATCGAGACCCAACGGGCGGCGTCCGGACAGATCCACCTGAAATTGACCGGCACCGCAGCCCAGTTGGCTCTGAGCGGCGGTCTCACTCACCTAGCGCTCAGCATCACCCACGAGGCCGGCATGGCAGGTGCGGTGGTTGTCGCGGAGTACCATCTGGGATGACGTGCCGCCGCCGCGTGAACCGCGGTGCCTAGGCCGTCGACGCTTCGCCCGCTAACCAGATGATCATCAGCCAACACTCGCGCACTTCGATGCGCGTAAGCTCGAGTTGGCTTCATGGGAGCAACTGTGCTTGGATCGGGCACCAACCGAGTGTTCTCTTCATCGCACACATACGCGCGGAGCGGAAAGCTGGACTTGACGCCTCCATCCCGACGTTACGTGACTTGAAGGATCGAGCGAGCGCGTCTGACCCGCGGTGGCGATACGGTGCCCTGACGCGATGCCGCCAGAGGCGCCCATGAATCCGTCCAACGGCCCGTACACTTCGCCGGTGCAAAGTACCGCAGGCGGCGCAATCCCGCGAGAGATCGCACCGAGGCCGGCCAGCGCGATCGCAGCAAGGTCAAGCATCGAGTCCTCAGCGTCGTCTGGTATCACGTCCAATTCGAATAGCCATGATTGGCGCGATGATCCCGATCAGTGCCCCAACGGGTGTGCGGGCCACCCACGGCAGACCCGAGAAGAACCGTCCCTGGCGTTGAGCGTGGATGGCAGCAGTATGACAAGGGCGAGGGTCCCGGCAGGACGATGGCTCCCTTCAGGGCCGGCCAGAAGCCCCCGGCAATGGCAGGCGGAAGCCCGCAGTAGACGCACGTGAGCGCGCAGTTCGAAGCGTCTGATTCGTCGGAGCAGCTGATCGGACAAGTCCGGGGCGGCTCACTCCTGCTGGTCAGTCGCGCTTTCGCCGTTGGCGTCAACCTTGTCACCCAAGTCATCGTCGTCCGCTGGCTAAGCCCAGGCGACTTCGGAGCCCTTGCGTATGTCCTATCGCTGACTTGGGTCGCCCGGAACGTCTCGACGCTCGGCATGCACCGCGTCCTCCCCCGCCTTATCCCCAGGTACCACGAACGTCACGAATACGATCGGCTATTTGGCGCAATCGGATTGCAGGCCGGCACCATCATCAGCACCGGCATCGGCCTCTGGCTCGCCCTACTCGCTGGCAAGGCTCTCGGCCTCTCCCTCAGCGAGGAGGAACCAGTCGGGACCCTGCTACTGATTCTGGCACTGAGCGTTCCCCTCGAGGCCCTCGACTACTTCCTCTTCGAGATCCTGCTCTCCGCATTCCACCGGCCACGTTCGATCGCACTTCGGAAGCACGTCATCGGACCCACCGTCAAGTTGGGCGTGGTACTGCTCATGGTATGGCTCGGCGCGAGCGTCCGGTTTCTGGCGATCGGTCTGGTCGTATCCGCAGCAATCGGCATCGCCATCTACATTCCGCTCATCGTCCGCATGTTCCGAGAGTTGGGGCTCCTCGCTCACTTGAGCGAGGGCATCCGACCGCCTTGGGGAGCACTAGCAGTGGGCCTGCCGCTCTTGACCACGGATCTCATGCTGATTGCACGGCATTCGCTCGATGCCATTGTCGTAGACGCCGAGTTCGGGAGCGCCGCCGTTGCCCAACTCCGTGCGGTGCAGCCGGCCGCGACGCTGAATGAGCTCGTTGCGGTCAACTTCGCGCTGCTCTTCATGCCGCTCGCGTCACGGCTTACCGCACGCGGGGCAGACGACGAACTAGACGAGTTGTACTGGACGACTGCCGCTTGGCAGACCTTCCTCAGCCTGCCGGTCTTCCTGCTGACCTTTTCGCTTTCCCTTATGACCACGACCATCCTGTTCGGGGAAGCGTACCGCGCATCGGCGCCCATCTTGATGGTCCTTGCGATCGGCCTGTTCGTCTCTGCGGCCCTTGGCCCGAGCGACCTGATCCTCGTCGCGTCTGGCCGTATCCGGTACCTGGTTGTTGGGAACCTGTCGGTCACCGTGCTCAACGTAGCGCTGCTTCTTTTCCTGGTCCCCCGCTTTGGGGCGTTAGGTGCGGCCATCGCGACCGTCGTCGCACAGCTAGCCCAACGAACCTACGAGCAGGTGGGTCTGCGCGACACCCCAGTTCGACGATTTCGAGCTGCGAATGGGCGTCTGTACATCACGGTAGCCGCAGCAGCAAGCGGGCTGTGGGCGATTAGCCACTGGCTTGATCCCGGTCCGCTGATTTCGCTCGCATTGGTTGGCACCCTGGTGATGATGACCATTCGGTTTCACCGACGAGTCCTTTCGGTTGAGAAGACCTTCCCAGAGGCGACACGTTTTCCGGGCGTCGCGTTCATCTTTGGACTCACTCGTGATCGGGGCGCGTCCGGTCAGAAATCATCGGCGAGTGAGGACAGCAATTGAGCTTCCGAGACGGCTCGCCGTCAGGCTTGCCCGCGGTCGCGCCAAAGGGCTTGGGGCTGCGCCTATGACGCGCTCGCCGCCGTACGCGTATGAAGGGGTTGGCCTAGTGTCCAATGCGGTTGCGGGTCTCAGGCGCATGCCCTGCTGCCGGCATGGACCATGGTCCGACAGGCCAAGCGTTTGACGCAATGTACGATCAAGGGGAAACTCCGACCGAAGGGAATTCAACTCGCATGCGACAAACTGAACTCCGGCGCTATCTGCCGCCTCTCAGACGCTGGTGGCCGACCCTCCGAGCTTCTGCTCCGATAGGGGCCACCGTGGGCGCGTTCTTAGCCGCGGCGCTTCGAAAGACGTTTGAGGCGCGATCCCAAACGTTAGTGGGACCGGTGAATGCCACGGTTGTCATCTGATCGTCGCTCAGATGCCGAGGCGAGCGATGCGGCCGAATGCACCGATCGAGCAGCCCGGCCAGGCCTTCGGCGCGATAGCGGCGCAGCCACTTGTAGGCCGTGGCGCGGCTGACGCCGAGCTGCTTGGCCGCATCGCTGGCTGGCCGGCCCTGGACCACCCGGCTCACCAGCAGCTGACGGCCGAACGCGGAGAGACGCGTGTAGGATGAGCCACGAGAGCCTCCGCCCCCTCCCGCAGGTGCGCCTGCATAACACGCTGACCCGCCGCACCGAACCGCTTCGCACGCTCCAGCCCGGCCGGGTAAGCGTGTACACCTGCGGCAGCACGGTCTACAAGTACGCGCACATCGGCAACCTGCGGACCTACCTGTTCGGCGATCTGCTGCATCGCGCGCTCGAGTACCTCGGCTACCAGGTGCGTTACGTCAAGAACATCACCGACGTCGGACACATGCGCGACGACCAGCTCGACTCGCTGACGGGTCCCGACAAGATGGAGCTGGCCGCCGAGACCGAGGGCAAGTCGCCGATGGAGATCGCCGACTTCTACACCACCGCCTGGCTGGAGGACGAGGCACTCCTCAACATCTTGCCAGCGGACGTCATGCCGAGGGCGACCGATCACATCCCTCAGATGATCGCGCTGACCGAACAGCTGGTAGCCAACGGCCTTGCCTACGAGGTCGACGGCACGGTCTACTACGACGTCAGCGCGTTTCCCGGGTACGGCCGGCTCTCCGGTCAGAAGGTGGAGGAGACGCACGCCGGCCATCGCGTCGACGTCGAGTCCGACAAGCGAGATCCCGCCGACTTCGCGCTGTGGAAGCACGCACACCCCGATCGCCGGATGAGGTGGCCGTCACCGTGGGGCGATGGCTTCCCCGGCTGGCACATCGAGTGCTCGGCCATGAGCCTGGGGCACCTCGGCGAGCGATTCGACGTGCACACCGGCGGGATCGACCTCAAGTTCCCGCATCACGAGGACGAGATCGCGCAATCGGAGGGCGCAGTCGGCCATCCGGTCGTCAGCGTCTGGATGCACGGCGAGTTCCTGACCAGCGGAGACGCCAAGATGGCCAAGAGCGCGGGCAACATCATTCGCGTGGCCGATCTGCCGGACCTCGGCTACCAGCCGCTCGTCTTCCGCTACCTGGCCCTGACCGCCCACTATCGGTCGAAGCTCGACTTCACCCATGCCGCCATGCACGCCGCCGCATCCGGGCTGGCACGCCTCCGGCGCGCCGGCGGCGGTGGCGGTGGCGGTGAACCGGTCGACCTCACCGCTCCTCCCATCCCGGAGTACCGTGGGCGGTTCGCCGATGCCATCGGCGAGGACCTGGCGACGCCGAAGGCGCTGGCCATCGCGCACGAGGTTGCGACGGCCCCGGACCTGGCCGATGGGCAGCGACGAGCGCTCCTGGTCGACTTCGACCGGGTGCTGGGGCTCGACCTCGGGGTTACGCCGGCCGAAGAGCCTCCCTTGCCCGAAGGCGCCGCCGAGCTCCTGGAGCGACGGGCCGCAGCCCGCGCCGCCCGAGACTTCGCCGCGTCGGACGCGCTCCGCGAGGAGCTTGCCGCGCTCGGGGTCGAGGTCCGCGACACCTCCGACGGGCAGGCCACCAGCATCAGGCGGTGAAACAGTTCGGTCGTCAGTCGACCAGGAGGGCCGTGCACCCGTATGCCATCACGGCACCGATGAGCGCATAGATCGCGACGCTGACGAGCGCCTGGACCGGCCGGTCCCGGAAGGTGGGAGGGTGCAAGCGACCCCCTCTCCTCGTCCGCCGGCGCCTCCTGACGTCCCGGTCCGGATCCGTCTTGCCCACAGCGACACCTGCATTCCTTCTCGCGGACCGACGACGGCATCGATCGATACGTCGCGCCGTATGGTACCTTCGACCGCGACCGACGGCCACGTGCGCCCGGCGGATCGGAGCAGCCTGACATGGCCGAAACGGTAGACTTCGACCTCCATGGAGCCGTCGGGATCCGGGTCGTCGACGCTGGCCCTCGAGAGCTGAACGCGATCCGGCGCCAGCTGGGTCCGATCGAGCGGCCACTGGGTGATCGTGCTCCCGACATCGTCATTCGATTCGCCAGCGCCGCTCCGCCCGGTGGAGCGCTGCGCTACATCACGATGGGGCAGACGGCCCACGACGCCGAGCACTACTACGTCCTGCGCGACGACCAGGGCCGGCCGACGCGAACCGTCCTGCCGATGGACGCGGTCGGCGGCCCGTGCGAGATCGAATGCTCGCGCGGCACACGCGGTGTGCGACCGCTGCTCGCCATCATCAATCTGACCGCTCTCTGGAAGGGGCTCGTGCCGCTCCATGGTTCCGCGCTGGTGCACGGGGAGCGCGGCATCCTGGTCACCGGGTGGGCGAAAGGCGGCAAGACCGAGACGCTGCTCGCCTTCAGGGAGCACGGCGCGCGCTACCTCGCCGACGAGTGGGTCTACCTCGATCCCGAGACGCATCGCATGTACGGCATCCCTGAACCGATCCGCCTCTGGGAGTGGCACCTGCGAGCCCTCGCCTCGCTCCGCCCGACGGTGTCTTCCTCGACGTGGCGCAGGCTCCGGGCCGGTCGATTCGCGGTGAGAGCCGTCGAACGGCTGGCGGCCGCGGCGGGACGCAACCGGTCCGGCCTGGCGCGGGTGCTTCGAAAGGCGGCCCCGACGTTGGAGCGCCAGCTGTCGGTCCAGGTGGAGCCGGAGCGGCTGTTCGGCAGCTCGCGCCTCGTCTCCGGCGGCGTGCCGGTGAGCTGCCTGCTGTGGGCCATCAGCCACGCCTCGGAGGAGATCACGGTCGAGCGCGCGGACGCCGCATCCGTGGCCGAGCGCATGAGCGCCTCGGTTGAGTACGAGCTCGCCGAGATGCGGGACCACTACCTTCAGTTCCGGTACGCGTTCCCGGGGGCCGCGAACGATCGGATCGAAGCGCTCGCCGCTCGCCTCGCCGAGCTCCTGGGACGAGCGCTCTCACCCCTGGCCGCGTACCGGGTGGCGCATCCATACCCGGTCGACCTGACCGCCCTGTACGCCGCGATCGTCGGCCGGCTCGCCGAGGATTCGCCGGGCTAGACGCCCGACCGCTTGACCATCGACAGGACGGTGAGGCCGATGATCCGAAGGTCCAGCAGCGGAGACATGGCGTCGATGTACTCGATATCCATCCGCAGCCGCTCGTCGAACGTCGCCGATCCTCGGGCACGCACCTGCCAGATGCCCGTGATGCCAGGGCGGACCTCGAGTCGCTCCATGTGCCAGATCCGGTAGGTCGACGACGCGAACGACGTCGGCCGTGGTCCCACCAGCGACATCTGGCCGCGCAGCACATTGATGAGCTGCGGCAGCTCGTCCAGGCTCGTCTTGCGAAGGATTCGTCCCACGCGCGTGATCCTCGGGTCGTCGGGGATCTTGAAGTCCGGCGGCGGAAGAATATTCAGGTGCGCCAGCGTCGGCTTCAGCTCCTCGGCATTCCGAACCATGGTCCGAAACTTGTACATCGGAAAGCGGCTGCCATGGAGGCCCGTTCGCTGCTGCCTGAGCAGGATCGGCCCGGGAGAGTCGAGCCAGATTGCGACCGCGCAGAGCACGCCGATGGGCAGGAACAGCGGTAGGGCGATCAGGCAGAGGAGGACATCGGTCAGCCGCTTCAGAAAGCGGTAGGTGCGCGTCGTATGGCGGTAGCGCGGCACCCGGCGACCAGCCCGGTGGCGGCGGGCCGCCGCGAGCGTGGCCATCTCGCGGGCACGGCGGACGCGGGCCCTTGCGAGCGTGGTCATGCCGCTGGCGGGGCGGAAGCGGGCACGTGCGAGGGTGGTCATGCCGCCGGCGCGGACCGCTGCCCTTCGAGATCGACCGGAGGCGTGCGATCGAGCTGCTTGATCAGAGCGCCGACGGTGAGCGCGTCCTCGGGAAAGACGACGAGCCGCCACACCGCGGTTCGCGCCGCCGGTGCGGCCTCGGTGATCCGCCTGATGGCCGTGGTCGCCCCCTCGCGGTGCGACTCCGGCATCAGGAGCCAGAGTCCCGATCCGTCGTACCAGAGCAGGTCGATGCTGCGCATCTGGCGCCGAGCTTGGGCGACGGTCTCGGCCAACAGGCCGCCCCTGATGGCCGTGCCGGGAAACGATGCGGCGGCGAGCGTAAGTGGCCGCTCGTGACGCCGGCTTCGATCGATCTCACGCTTGAACGCCTCCCAGTCGCCAACCATGGAGCCGCCCTGGGCGGCCATCGGCCACTCACCGCGATCGCGGGTGAGCAGAAGGCCGATGGCGCCGACGGGAGCGGTCGCAACGGCCACCACGCCAAGGTTTTGGCTGCTCAACTGCCAGATGACGACCACGGGCACGAGCAGCAGCCCTGCGATAATGAGAGCGCGGCGCGCGGGCCGGCGAACAGGCGATGGTGCCCAGACATCGAAGGGCGTGGCCATGTCGGATCCCCCTCAGTCGGCCAGGGCAAGGCTTGCGGACGGGCCGATCGTCGGCGCCGAGTCCGCGACGAGGAAGGGAGCTGGCTCGGTGTGGACCGGTATCGCGGCCGCCGTGACCGGCGCGGACGGTCGTGTCGGCGCGCGGCGCCCGAAGCCCTCGTATACGAATCCCGCCGCCTCGAGCGCCTGCGCGATGAGGGCGTTCCGTCCGTCGAGCACGACCGCTTGTCGCGGCAGGCCACGGAGGGCGGACCAGTCCATCTGGCCGAACTCCGGCCACTCGGTCACCAGGCCGATCGCATCGACGCCCGCCATCGCCTCCTCCGCGGAAGCGGCGACCATGAGACCCGGCACGAGCTGAGCGGCGCGGTCGCGCGCGGTGGGCATCGGATCGTATGCCGTGACCCTTGCGCCCCTGGCCAGCAGGTCGGCGGCGATGGTCAGCGACGGCGCATCCCGCAGGTCATCGGTCCCGGGCTTGAAAGCGAGACCCAGCAGAGCGACGTCGACGCCGTCCGCACCATCTCCCGCCAGCCGGAACAGGCGATCGGCAAAGAGGGTTCGCTGCATGTGGTTGATCTCGTCGACCGCCGAAAGCAGCGGAGCCGGGAGCCCGACATCCTGCGAGGCCATCACCGTCATCGAGACCTGGTGCGGCAGGCAGGAGCCGCCGAAGCCGATTCCCGCCTGCAGGAACTGGTCGCCGATGCGCGGGTCGTGGCCCATGACGGTCACGACATTCGCCACGTCCGCCCCGTACGCCTCACACAGCCGTGCCAGCTCGTTCGCGAAGCTGATCTTCGTGGCCAGGAAGAGGTTCGACGCCAGCTTCGAGAATGCGGCGTCGACGGCCGGCATCGCCAGGACCGGGGCATCCACCGATCCGTAGAGCGTGCGCATGACGGCCTCGCCCGCGCCGTCCGGGTCGTCGACGATGCCGAGCACCACGCGATCCGGGACGTTGAAATCATGGAGCGCCCGGCCCTCGCGGGTGAATTCGGGGTTGAGCAGGACCGGGATCCGCCCGATCCCCGCTCCGTCGCGAATCGCACCCACCGTGCCGGCCAGTGACGCGATGTACGCCGGCGGCAGTGTGCTGCGAACCACGAGCGATGTTCGGTCCGAAAGGAGCGGGACGACGCCGTCAAGCGTTCGGCTCATCGTCAGGGTCTGCCAGCCCCCATTCCCGTCGTGCGTGCCGACAGCGACGATCACCACGTCGGCGTGCTGCACGGCGGTGGGAAGCTCGTCGAGGGAATGGAAGCGGAGGCTCTCGTCGGCGGTCACCGTGGCGACCAGATCGGAGAGGCCCGGCTCATGGAACGGCAGCGAGCCGCTTCGAAGACTTTGGAGCCGGCCCAGGTCCGCCTCCACACCGCTCACCGAGTGACCCCACCGGGCAAGGCATGCTGCGGTAACCAGGCCGACATAGCCCAGACCGATAACAGCGATCCGCACGTTCGTATCCCCTCCGTTGTAGCCCCCGTGCCTGACCGCATGGCGGTAGGCACCTACCACGATCTGGCCGGATGCAGACACGACAGGAGCTCGAATCCTGCGGTGTCGACGCCGATGATGGATACATCACCGAGGCCGGACGATCGTTATGAACAGGGTAGTACTTTTGTTACATGTCCGTCAATACGCTGGAATACACGTATGGGCCCAATCTGCGAGGTCGCCGGCCGTATCTGCCAAGTTGATCCGACTTGGTGCCCGGATGCACCGCCGAGCTATGGGCTCCGCGTTGCTGTCGTGCGCTAAGGAACCGCCTGGGTGATGACCAGGGTCGGGACCGTCGTCGTCTCGCGGCTGGCGTACCACACCATCCCATCGGTGGCGCTGTCGCTCTGCACGGCGAACGTGTAGACGCCATCGCCGGCCGCGAAGGCATCGGGCGGGAGCGTAACGTCGACCCATGTGTTCAGCGGCGCAGCGCCGACGTTGCCCACGGGACCACCCGTCACGGTCGGCGCGTTGTCCCACGTGACCGTCCTCTCGTCCCATGAGCTGTCGCCGACCGTGTAGATGTTGCCGCCGTTGGTAGCGGCGTCGACGACGTACAGCCGCAGGGTTGCCGACGTGACCGGAGCAACGAGGCCGTCCACGGTGAAGCGAACGTAGCTTCGATACGTCTCGCCGGTTCCACCGAACTTGACGCGCAGGGTCCCCGCTGTCCCGAAGTTCCCGGTCGGCGCACCCGAGCGCACATAGGTGTCCGCGACCGACGAGAAGGAGACCTCCGCCGGCGCCGGATCGACTGTGACGAACGCGGGCCGGGTTTCGGTGTCGCTTCCCGCGGCGTTGGTGACCGTGAGCTTGACGGTGTAACTACCCGCCGCGGTGTACGTGTGCGTGGGATGTTGCTCCGTGGAAGTGACGCCGTCGCCGAAGTTCCACGCCCAGGCGGTCGCGCCGCCCGTCGATGTGTCGGTGAAGGCGACAGTGAGCGGTGCCGTCC
>JBHENV010000183.1:0-4036 GCA_046261895.1 Candidatus Limnocylindria bacterium | reverse complement strand
GGCCTCGCCGGCGAGCCGCGCCGGCCTCCTGGAGGCCCTGGGGAGATCCGATCCGCTGACCGGGGACGCGCTGCAGACCATCCTCGAGCGCGACGGCTTCATCCGGCCGCTCCCTGACGAGGGTCCCCCCGGGCCACTGTTTGGCGGCGCGCCAGCTCCGATCGAGACCGATCCGGCCATCGTCACCGAGCTGATCGGGCGCAGCGAGGCATCCATCGCCGCCTCGGAACGCGACATCCGGACGAAGTCCGGAGAGGCGCTGCTCGACTTCATCCGGGCGGACATCCAGGAGCTGAAGCGGATCTTGTTCGATCCGCGGAGCCATCAGGCGTTCATGTCGGCGATGGAGGCCGCGTGGTGGCTCAACGAGCAGCTGCAGGCGTGGCTGGGCGAGAAGAACGCGGCGGACACGCTCACGCAGTCCGTGCCCCACAACGTCACGTCGGAGATGGGGCTGGCGCTGCTGGACGTCGCGGACGTGATCCGCCCGCATCCGGACGTGGTGGCGTTTCTGCAGCACGTCGAGGACGTGGGTTTCCTGGACGAGCTGCCCAAGCTCGCGGGCGGGTGGGAAGCGCGAGACGCCATCGAGGCCTGGCTCGACAAGTACGGCATGCGCTGCGTCGGCGAGATCGACATCACGCGGCCGCGTTGGAGTGAACGCCCCTCCACGCTCGTGCCCATGATCCTCGGCAACATCAAGAACTTCGAGCCGGGGGCCGGCGAGCGGCGCTTCGAGCAAGGGCGGCAGGATGCCTGGAAGAAGGAACAGGAGCTGCTGGAGCGCTTGCGGGCCCTGCCGGACGGGGAGCGCAAGGCCGAAGAGACGAAGCGGATGATCGACCGGGTCCGGACCTTCATCGGGTACCGGGAGTATCCGAAGTACGGCATGGTCAGCCGCTACTTCGTGTACAAGCAGGCCTTGTTGGGAGAAGCCGAGCGCCTCGTGCAGGCCCACGTACTTCGTGAGAAGGAAGACATCTTCTACCTCACGTTCGGCGAGCTCCACGACGTCGTGCGCACGAACCGCGTGGATGACCAGCTCATCGGCCGGCGCAAGGACGCGTTCAGGTCGTATCAAGCGCTCACGCCGCCCCGGGTGCTCACCTCGGACGGCGAGGTCATCACCGGGGCGTACCGACGCGACGATATGCCGGCCGGCGCGCTGATCGGCCTACCGGTCTCCGCCGGGACCGTCGAAGGGCGGGCCCGCGTCATCCTGGACATGGCACGGGCCGATCTCGAACCGGGCGATATCCTTGTCACGACCCACACGGACCCCAGCTGGACGCCCCTCTTTGTCGCCATCGCAGGCTTAGTGACGGAGGTCGGAGGATTGATGACTCACGGCGCAGTGATCGCACGGGAGTACGGATTGCCGGCCGTCGTCGGTGTGGTAGATGCCACCCGACTGATCCCCGATGGGCAGCGGATCCGCGTGCACGGAACCGACGGGTACGTCGAGATTCTGCCTTGACTGATCACACCGAGAAGGCCCATCCGTAGCTTCCGGCCAAAAACAACGCTAAGCAGTTGATCTTTCTGGGTCAGCGGTCGACGGTGAGCCGGGCGGTGGCGGCGTCGAGGTCGTCGTCGGTGGGCAGGGGCTTCCAAATCGTCAGATGGGAACTTCGGACTGGACCGGCGCTGATGATCTGCGCACCGGAATCGCTACGGCTCGACTTCCTCGGTCGCTACGGTCGCACCCACGACGTCGGGGTCCATTGGCCCGAGCCATGGCGATGATTGGCTGCGACGAGCGACTGTGCTCGTACCGGCGTGCTCACCGACGAGGAACTGTAGGTGATCGACGGCGAAGCGGTGCGCTGGGCGGTGGACGGCTATCACGTCACCGCGGCGTCCTGCCGGTAAATCATCGGTTGGGTCGCCGACCCGGACGACGACGTCGCAGCCCGGTCGGCGGCCCTGCTGCCCCGGTTGCCGCCTGGCCCGGCGGCGTCGCATGTCCTGATCGACGTGCCACCGCGGCGGGTCCCAGTCCGCGCCAGCGCTAACCTCGCGCTGGCCCACTCGCCGCAACCCGATCCCCGAATCGATCAACGCTTGCACGATCTGCTCGACGTGCCGGCTGAGCCGGTGGCCATCACCGCCGGCATCTCCCTGGCTTACCGCCTCAGCGGCCACCTACCGGATCAGGCGCGGTCGATCTTGATCGACGCGTCCACCCCGGATCGCCTGCCGGCGGTGGCCGGATGGGATCGCGCTCTGCGCGGCTTCGTGATGCTGGCCCTGCAACGGGTGCCCGGGAGGTGCTTTGGGTCCCTTCGGCGGCCCTTTAGCTGAGCTGTTCGGCCAGTCCGACGATGATGCCCTCGGGGCCGCGGACGTAGCAGAGCCGATAGCTGTCCTCGTACTGCGTCAGCTCGCCGACGAGTTCGGCGCCGTGGGTGCGCAGGCGGGCAACGACGTCCTCGATGTCGTCGACGGCGAACATGATGCGACGAATGCCCAGCGTGTTCGCCGGTGCATCCTTCGGCTCGGCGCTGATCGCCTTCGGCGTGTGGAACATCGCCAGCTCGATTCGGCCGTGGCCGTCCGGGGTCCGCAGCATTGCGATGTCCTGCCGGACGTCGTCGATCCCGATGACACGCTCCACCCAACGTCCCTCGATTGGCCCCTTGCCCTCCAGCTCCATGCCAAGCTCGACGAAGAACGAAATAACAGCGTCAAGGTCGTCAACAACGATGAGGACGTTGTCCATCCGCTGGATCGTCATGCTGGGTCTCCTTGGTGTTGTACGGTCACGGTGGCCGCATCCGCTCCTGAGACGGAACCGGCAGGCCGTTCTCGACATCCCTCAACATCTTCGTCGAGGACCTCTTGACGCGGCAGTGCCCGACGCGCGCCAGCCGTACTCGCTTCGGACGAAAACCCGCAGTTCAGATACCCTCTCGCTAGCCTATGGGGCCGACACTGACGCTCAGCCGGGCCACGAAGCCCTTAAGGTCATCGTGTGAGCGTCGACGTTGAGGTGGTGCGGTCGGTCACCAGCGAGGTGGTTCAGGCGTTCGGCCGGTTGCTGCCCCAGCTGTCGGGTTCAGCTGAGGCCCTTGACGCGGAGGCGCTGCACGGGCTTGTGGACTGGCCCGGCAACCAGCTGCTCGTCGCGCGTGTCGACGGCGAGATCAGGGGGACGCTGACGCTGGTCACCTTTCCGATTCCGACTGGGCTGCGTGCGTCGATTGAGGACGTCGTCGTGGACGAGGCGGCCCGAGGCCGCGGCGTTGGGGCGGGCGTTGACGCGAGAGGCGGTAAGACTCGCTCGCGCCGCCGGAGCGAGGACGGTCGACCTGGCCTCTCGTCCGTCACGAACGGCGGCGAACAGGCTCTACGAGCGGATAGGCTTCCGGGTCCGCGACTCGAACGTGTACCGGCTCGCCGAGCTCTCGGCGCCCTAGAGTGCACCGCGATGAGCTCCGCTGGCGTGCACGGATCTGCCGCGAAGCGCTCGTCACCGTCCGTGGCGATCATGGGCTTCCGCTGCACACTCGGACACGCCGATGAGCGGTACTACTCGGACGGGGTCTCTTCCTCAACGTCCTCGCGGAACGTGCGGTTGTCGCGCAACGTGTAACTTGCGAACGGACGGGATGAGGGGGGATAGGTGACTACTGGTGGCTTCTCGCCGAAACGGCTGGCTCGGGTGCGAGAGTTGCTCGAGCGTCACGTCGACTCCGGCTTCGTCCCGGGGGCGATGGCCGTCCTCGCCCGCCACGGCGAGGTGCATATCGAAGCAACGGGCAATCTCGCGTTCGAGGGCGCAGGGTCGGGGACACCGATGGCAGGCGACACGATCTGTCGCATGGGCTCGATGACGAAGCCGATTGTCGCCGCGTGTGCGATGACGCTCGTCGAGGACTGCACCCTGCGCCTGGATGACCCGGTCGACGACCTCCTCCCGGAGCTGGCGGACATGACCGTGCTCGCCGATCCCAACGGGCCCCTGGAGGACACCGTTCCGGCCAAACGCCCGATAACGCTGCGGGATCTGCTGACCTTCACCCTCGGCACCGGC
>JBHENV010000182.1:0-3585 GCA_046261895.1 Candidatus Limnocylindria bacterium | reverse complement strand
TGACCATTCGGGATCTGCTCAGGCCCGCGCACGGTCCATCTCCTGCCGCAGTGGCGACCTGCCGTCGATCCCATCCGGCCTTCCGCTCACGCTGGCACCGGCGCCTGCGTTGCTCGTTGCTGCCCCGCGTCCCCGGCCCGTGGCCCGGAGGCACTAGATTTTAACCCGGTAGGGAAATCGTGAAGGAGGTTGTCCATGGCGACACCGGCGCAGGGAGTGGAGGGAACCGCCACGCGCGAGGAGGCGCCGCTCGTTCACGTCCTCTGGATCAATGCCGGGCTCAGCTGCGACGGTGATTCCGTCGCGCTCACCGCGGCGACTCAGCCGAGCATCGAGGAGATCGTCCTCGGCGCGCTCCCCGGGCTTCCTCGCGTCGCCGTGCATTGGCCGCTGATCGACTTCGACAACGGTCCCGTCGGCGGCGTCAATGACTTCATCGAGTGGTTCTTCAAGGCAGAGCGCGGCGAGCTCGACCCGTTCGTGCTCGTGGTCGAGGGCTCCATTCCGAACGAGCACCTCAGCGGCGAGGGCTATTTCTCGGGGTTCGGCAACAATCCCGACACCGGTCAACCGATGACGACGAACGAGTGGCTGGATCGCCTGGCACCGAAGGCGCTCGCCATCATCGCCGCCGGCACCTGCGCAACCTACGGCGGCATCCACGCCATGGCGGGCAACCCGACCGGCGCCATGGGCGTGCCCGATTACCTGGGCTGGGACTTCAAGACCGGGGCCGGGATTCCGATCGTGTGCATCCCGGGCTGCCCGACACATCCCGACAATTTCTCCGAGACGATCCTGTACCTCCTCTACCAGGCCACCGGTCAGGCGCCGATGATCCCGCTCGACGAGGCACTCCGGCCCACCTGGCTGTTCGGCAAGACGGTCCACGAGGGCTGCGACCGGGCCGGCTACTACGAGCAGGGCGACTTCGCGACTGAGTACGGCTCGCCGAAGTGCATCGTCAAGCTCGGCTGCTGGGGACCGGTCGTCAAGTGCAACGTCCCGAAACGTGGCTGGATCAACGGCGTCGGTGGATGCCCGAACGTGGGCGGCATCTGCATTGGCTGCACCATGCCCGGCTTCCCCGACAAGTTCATGCCGTTCATGGATGAGCCGCCCGGCGCCCGCGTATCGACCGCCGGCATCGGCGTGTACGGCTCGCTCATCCGCGGCCTGCGCGGGATGACGTCCGCCACGGTCGACAAGGAACCGAAGTGGCGGCACAACCGCCCGGAGATCACGACCGGCTACCAGAAGACCTGGTCCTAGGCCACCGCAGCCCAACAGGAGAACGCTTCGATGACGACGGCGACCGACCGGGCGATGGCCACGGTCAAGAGGGACAACCAGAGCAACCTGGTGGAGATGGCCTGGGACCCGATTACCCGGATCGTGGGCAGCCTGGGGATCTATACCAAGATCGACTTCGCCAACAAGCGGGTGGCCGAGTGCTGGAGCACCTCGTCCATCTTCCGCGGCTACTCGATCTTCATGAAGGGCAAGGACCCGCGCGACGCGCACTTCATCACCAGCCGCATCTGCGGCATCTGCGGTGACAACCACGCGACCTGCTCGGTCTACAACCAGAACATGGCGTACGGCGTCCGACCGCCGAATCTCGCGGAGTGGATCATCAACCTCGGCGAAGCCGCCGAATTCATGTTCGACCACAACATCTTCCAGGAGAACCTGGTCGGGGTCGACTACTGCGAGAAGATGGTCGGGGAGACGAACCCGGGCGTCCTGGAGCGCGCAAACAGCACCCCGTCGCCGAATGCCGCGGCGCATGGATATCGAACGATCGGCGACATCATGCGCTCGCTCAATCCACTGGAGGGCGACTTCTACAAGGAAGCGCTCCAGATGAGCCGCATGACGCGCGAGATGTTCTCGCTCATGGAGGGCCGGCACGTCCACCCCTCGACCCTGTATCCGGGCGGCGTCGGCACGGTCGCGACCATCCAGCTCTTCACCGACTACATCACCCGCCTCATGCGCTACGTGGAGTTCATGAAGCGCGTCGTGCCGCTGCATGACGACCTGTTCAACTTCTTCTATGAGGCGCTGCCCGGTTACGAAGAGGTCGGGAAGCGGCGCATCCTCCTCGGCTGCTGGGGCAGCTTCCAGGATCCCAACGTCTGCAACTTCGACTACAAGGATATGACCGAGTGGGGTCGCGCCATGTACGTGACTCCGGGCATCGTCGTCGACGGCAAGCTGGTCACGAATGACCTGGTCGACATCAACCTGGGCATCCGGATCCTCTTGGGCTCGTCGTACTACGATGACTGGGAGGGCCAGGAGGTCTTCGTCAAGAAGGACCCGCTCGGAAATCCGGTCGACGTTCGTCATCCGTGGAACCAGCACACCATCCCGCGCCCGCAGAAGCGTAACTTCGATGACAAGTACACCTGGGTCATGAGCCCGCGCTGGTTCGACGGCACGGATCACCTGGCCCTCGACACCGGCGGCGGACCGCTGGCGCGGCTCTGGTCGACCGCCCTCTCGGGGCTCGTCGACATCGGCTACATCAAGGCCACCGGGAGCTCCGTCGTCATCAACCTGCCGCGCACGATGAGCCTGCCCGAGACCACATTCGAGTGGAAGATCCCGCAGTGGAGCAACACGATCGAGCGCAACCGCGCCCGCACCTACTTCCAGGCCTACGCGGCAGCGTGCGCGCTGCACTTCGCCGAGAAGGCGTTGGAGGAGGTCCGGGCCGGTCATACGAAGACGTGGAACGACTTCAAGGTTCCCGACGAGGGGATCGGCGCCGGCTTCACCGAGGCGGTGCGCGGCGTCCTCAGCCACCACATGGTGATCCGCGACGGCAAGATCGCGAACTACCATCCGTACCCGCCGACGCCGTGGAACGCGAACCCGCGCGACTCCTACGGCACCGTCGGACCGTACGAGGACGCCGTGGTGAACACGCCGATCTTCGAGGAGAACGATCTCGAGAACTTCAAGGGGATCGACATCATGCGCACCGTGCGCAGCTTCGATCCGTGCCTGCCGTGCGGCGTCCACATGTACGTCGGCAAGGGGAAGACCGTCGAGCGGCATCACTCACCGGCCATGCTCGCCTCGCATGAAGTGAGCTGACCCGGTGACCCTGGCGACGACGGATCCCCGCGCGGCCAGCGAGCGCGTCCAGGCGCTCCTGGCGGAGCTGGCGACGGAGAGCCCGCAGGTCGCTGACCGCGCCGAGGAGCTGGTGCGGCAGCTCATGCAGCTCTACGGCGCGGCGCTGAGCCGAATCGTCGACGCGACCCGCGAGGTCGAGGGCGAGGCGTCGGCGACGCTGGCGAAGCTGGTCGACGACGAGCTCGTGGCGAGCCTTCTCGTCCTCCACGACCTCCACCCGCAGGCGCTTGGCGATCGCGTGCAGGCGGCGCTCGACAAGGTTCGGCCGTACCTAGGCTCGCACGGCGGCAGCGTCGAGATCGTGGGCATCGAGGACGAGACGGTTCACATCCGCATGGCCGGCAGCTGCAATGGCTGCCCGTCGTCGGCCGTGACGCTGACCTACGCCATCGAGCGCGCCATCCTTGAGGTCGCGCCGGAGATCGCGCGGGTGGT
>JBHENV010000181.1:0-3098 GCA_046261895.1 Candidatus Limnocylindria bacterium | reverse complement strand
CGAGGACTACGCCGGGTCTGATGTCGAGCTGCGTGAGCTGGCCGGTCAACTCGTCGCCGAGGAGACCGCCGTCTCGGCACCGATGCCGGAGATGGACCGCAAGCGCGCCCACTTCAGCTCGGCGAACCTCCAGCGCTCGCGCAACGTGGACGGCGGGGCGCGGCGCTAGAGGCCGTCAGTCATCGGAGCCGCTGCCGAACACGAGACGCTGTCCGCGTCCGAGCAACCGGGGCAGGTACGGAAGCACCAGCGTCGCCACGGCGACGAGCAGGAGGATGGCGGAGATCGGGCGGGTCACGAAGACGGTCAGGTCCCCCTGGCTGATCTGCAGCGCGCGACGGAACTGCGACTCGAGCATCGGGCCCAGGATGACGCCCAGGATCATCGGGCCCACCGGGAAGTCGTATCGGCGCATGAAGAAGCCGACGACACCGATGAGGTACATGATCAGCACGTCCACCAGGGAGTTCGCCAGGCTGTACACGCCCAGGGTGGCGAACACGAGAATGGCCGAGTAGAGCAGCGCGCGCGGGATCGAGAGGATCTTCACCCAGAGCCGGATGAGCGGCAGGTTGAGCAGGAGCAGCATCACGTTGCCGATGTACAGGCTCGCGATGAGCGCCCAGACGAGCTCCGGCGAGTTGGCGAACAGCAGCGGCCCGGGCTGAAGGTTATAGATCTGGAACGCGACCAGCAAAATGGCCGCCGTGGCGGAGGTCGGAATGCCGAGCGTGAGCAGCGGAACGAGCACGCCAGAGAATGCGGCGTTGTTGGCAGCCTCCGGCCCGGCGACGCCCTCGATGGCGCCCTTGCCCCACGGGGCCTTCGGATTGAGCCGCTTCTCGAGGCCGTAGGACAGGAAGGTGGGGATCTCGGCGCCACCCGCCGGCAACGCGCCGATCGGGAAGCCAAGGGCTGAACCGCGCAGCCAGGGTTTCCAAGACCGACCGAGCTCGTCGCGGCTCATCAGAAGCGAGCCACGCACCGGAATGATCTCCTCTTCGGCGTGGCGCATGCGTGAGGCCACGTACAGTGCCTCCCCCACCGCGAACAGGCCGACGGCCACGACGACGACATTGAGCCCATCGAGCAGCTGCGGGACCCCGAACGTGAAGCGCTGCTGCCCGGTCAGATTGTCGATCCCGATGAGTCCCACGAAGAGGCCGAGGAAGAGGCTGATCATCCCGCGCAGCAGCGAGCGGCCGATCAGCGCGGTGATGCTCACGAATGCGAGCACCATGAGCCCGACGTAGTCCGCCGGCTGGAAGGAGCGCGCGAACCCGGCGATGACCGGGGCGAGGAACGTGATCGCCAGCGTCGAGATGGTGCCGGCCACGAACGATCCGATGGCGGCCGTGGCAAGGGCCGCGCCACCGCGCCCGCGCTTCGCCATCTCAAATCCCTCGATGGTCGTGACGACCGACGACGACTCGCCCGGCGTGTTCAGCAGGATCGAGGTCGTTGAGCCGCCGTACATCCCCCCGTAGTAGATGCCGGCGAACATGATGAAGGCGCCGGTCGGCTCGAAGTTGAACGTGAGCGGCAGGAGGAGCGCCACCGTCACTGCCGGACCGATGCCCGGCAGGACGCCCACCAGCGTCCCGAGGGTGACGCCGACGGCGGCGAACAGGAGGTTCTCGAGGCTCAGCGCCGTGCCGAAGCCGCCGGCGAGATCGCCAAGGACCTCCATCTGGCAGCGCCCTCCCTACAGCACCGGTCCCAGGATGCCGGCCGGCAGGCGCACGCCCAGGAACTGGGTGAAGCCGATGTAGATCACGACAGCGATCACCGTCCCGGCAATGAGATCCCGGACCGGGGATCGGCTGCCAAGAACGCGTGCCGTGACGGGCACGAAGAGCGCCGTCGCGACGATGTACCCGAGGCCGGGCACATCGAGCGGCCCCGCCGCAAAGCCGTCCAGCACCAGCGCGTACGCCACGAGCATGAGGCCCACGAGGCCGACGGTCGGCCAGTGCGTCACCGCCTCCTCATCGGCGGCGAGCCTTCCAAGATCCACGTCCGGCATGAAGGTCGTACGCAGCGCGAAGAGCGCGCCGAGCACCAGCAGGCCGATGGCGACCACCAGCGGAATCGTCGCCGGCCCGATGACGCTGTACCCGCCGCCACGTGCTACACCGAGGGCGGACACGATGAGCAGCACGGCCAGCCCGAGGAGGACCGCGGCCAGGATCCGCGGGCCGAGGAGTGCCTCGCGGCGACCACTCGGCTCGCGGTCCTGCGTCGTCATCGGCTCAACCGCCGACGAGCCCGATGTCTGTCAGCACGCCCTCCACGCGTGTCTCCTCCTCTTCGAGGAAGCTGGTGAACTCATCACCCGCCATGAAGAAGTCGTCCCAGCCGTTGTCTTCCAACGCCTGCTGCCAAGCGTCCGAGTCGTGCATCTCCGTCAGCAGCCCGACGACCCCCTCCCGATCCTCGTCCGCCAGCTCGGGCGCGCCCATGATGCCGCGCCAGTTCTCGAGGACGACGTCGAAGCCCGCCTCGGTGATCGTTGGGGCGTCGACGCCGTCAGGCGCTTCCTCCCCGGACACGCCGAGCCACCGCATCTCGCCCGCCTCGACCTGGTCGGTGAACTCGCTGACGCCCGAGACGCCCGCGGTCACGGCCTTCGACAGGATGGCGTTGACGGCTTCGCCTCCTCCGGAATGCGGCACGTAGTTGATGCCGGCAGGGTCGATGCCCGCCTCCTGGGCGAGCAGGCCGACCAGGATGTGATCGGTGCCGCCGGCCGAGCCGCCACCCCACGTGATGGAGGTGGGATCGGCCTCCCAGGCTTCGACGAGCTGCTCCAGCGTCTCGTACTCCGAATCGGCGGCGACGACGATCGCCTCCTGCTCGGATGTCAGGGCCGCAATTGGTGTCACGGCGTCGAGGGTCACCTGCGACTCGTTGGTCAGGATGCCGCCGACCATGACGAGCCCCATCACCATCAGCTGGTGCGGGTCACCGGTCGTCTCCTCGGCAAACTGCGCCAGGCCGATGGTGCCGCCGGCGCCGCCGACGTTGTACACCTCCGCCCCCACCTCGCCGACCTCCTCGAGCACCGGCTGCATCGCCCGCGCGGTGCTGTCCCAGCC
>JBHENV010000180.1:0-2562 GCA_046261895.1 Candidatus Limnocylindria bacterium | reverse complement strand
CATACAGGCGCCCATCGGATTCGCGGGGTCGTCGGCCGTCCAGGCCACGTTGACCTCGGCAGGCACGACGGCGGGTGACTGTCCGCCGCTACCGCCCGTCGATGAGTACCCGTGGGCCTTCTACCGGCTGGGAGACCTCGCACCCCCCGGCTAGTGCGAGGCGAGCGGGCCCACCCCGGTCGATCTGGCGGGCGCTGGTCAGATGCCCTGTGAGCCCGAGGTCGGACTCGAACCGACGACCTGCTCATTACGAGTGAGCCCGGCCTGAGCGCTGTGCTGACCTGCGACGATGCTCCTCAGCCCGCTCCGGAGCCGCGCAAGTTATCCGCTGTCAGCCGATCCACCCAGGACCTCAATGAGCTCAGCGATCACCCTCGTATCGGCCGCGTCGGATGCGGGGATGGCGATCGGTTCGTAGGACGGATTGAGCGGTTCGAGCCACATGGCCGTGTGGGCCCAGGACTCGTTGTCAGCGGCCGCCTTCTCGCTGCGGTAGCGCTTGACGGTGTAGCTGCCGCCGGTCTCCGGGTCGGCGATGTCCCGGTGCTCGACGAGCAGAACCTTTCCCTGGCGCGTTCCGTCCACGGGCCAGCGGAACAGGCACCAAGCGCCGTTGGGGATGCGTGGCTCCATCGAGTGGCCGACCACACGCGCCACGAACAGGCCTTCGGGCCGGCGGATGCCCGGCAGTTCCGCCCATCCGTCCGGCTCGACAGCCGTGCCGCCGCCGAATGACCCTGCCGCGGCCTGAAGGGAGACGATCGGCACCCACGTGCCGTCTCGCTCGCCGGCCGGGACGGCGTCGACCCGCCGAAAAGGCAAGACCTCGGGCGGAGCCATGGGTTGCGGAACCGCAGCGGGTTCCGTGTCGGCGAACAATTCCGCCTGTTCCAGAATCAACTCGATGGCCCGCTCTTCCTTGTCGGGCGGGTAGTCGTAGCGAGCGAGCAGCCGACGGACCTTGGCCCGCATCGCCGCCCGGACCGACTCCTTCAGATTCCAGTCGATCGTCGCCGACGCTCGCACGGCGGCCACCAACCCACGGGCGATCGCCTTAAGCGTCTCGTCGCCCATCTCAAGGATCGCCGAGTCGTTCTGGCACACTGCGTCGTAGAAGGCCAGCTCGGCGTCGCGGAGGCCCAGCTCGGCGCCACGGGCCGCTTGGTCCCGCACCTGCTTGGCCAGCTTGACCAGCTCGGCGATGATCTCCGCGGTCGTTAACGCCCGGTTCGTGTAGCGGTTGATGGCGTCGTCGAGCAGTGTCGAAAAGAGACGGCTCTGGACAACGTTCGTGCGCCGCAGGGTGCGGATGCGGTCGTCGAGCAGCCGGCGCAGCACGGCCATCTGAAGGTTCGGCCGGTTGCTGTGCGCCAAGCCCTCCAGGAAGTCGTCGGAGAGGATCGAGAGATCCGGACGTTCCATGCCCGCTGCGGCGTAGACGTCGATGAGCTCGTCCGCGGCGACCGCTTCCGAGACGAGCTGTCCGATGGCCGTGTCCAGTTCCGCTGAGCCGCCGGCTCCTCCCCGTCCCGGCTCTCCCTCGGCGTCGAGCTTGAGGATTGCCGAACGGATGTCCGCAAAGAACCGAACGTCGTCGCGGATGGCCAACGCCTCGTCACGCGCCCCGGCGAGGGCGAATGCCTTGAGCAGCGCGAGGACTTGGTCTGCGAAACGGGTCTTGCGGTCGGGATCGGCGAGGACGAAGTCCATCGTGCCGGCCAGCTCCGCCATCCGATCGGCGGCGCCGACGTGGGGGTCCGAACTCCAGTCGTGGCTGTGCAATATCCCGCAGCAGATGTCGTGCTTTTCGATGAGCACCTCGATGACCTGCTCGATCGGCACGCCCGCCTGCTCCTGGTCGGCCGGCGAGTAGTCGGCCAAGGCCTCCCGCAGCTTCTGGGCGACCCCGATGTAGTCGACGATGAGCCCGCCCGGCTTATCGCGAAACGTTCGGTTGACCCGGGCGATCGCCTGCATGAGCCCCGCGCCCTGCATCGGTTTGTCGACGTAGATCGTGTGCAGGGCAGGCGAGTCGAAGCCCGTGAGCCACATGTCCCGCACGATCACGACCTGGAGCGAGTCAGCCGGGTCCTTGGCGCGGGCTTTGATGGCCCGGAGCGTCTGCTTGTTGTACAGGTGGGGCTGGAAGGCAGAAGGGTCGGCGGCCGAGCCGGTCATCACCACCTTGATCGCTCCTCGGGCCGGATCGGCGTCGTGCCACTCGGGGCGGAGGGCGACGATGCGCTCATAGAGCTCGACGCAGATGCGGCGGCTCATGCCGACGACCATCGCCTTCCCGACCAGTGCCGTCCGGCGGTGCTCCCAGTGGTCGACAACATCGGCGGCGATCCGATCGAGTCGCTCACTGGCGCCGACGATCGCTTCGACCCGTGCCCAACGCGACTTCGACCGCTCCGCCTCGTCCGCCTCTTGGCCCTCGGTGACTGACGCCACCGCGACGTCGATCTCATCGCGCGCCTCCTCGGGCAGGCTGACGGGAGCGAGACGGGACTCGTAGTAGATGCGGACAGTGGCGCCGTCCTCCACCGCGCGGGTGAGGTC
>JBHENV010000179.1:0-2956 GCA_046261895.1 Candidatus Limnocylindria bacterium | reverse complement strand
CTGAACGGGTGTCTCGTCCCGCTGGGCGAATCCCGTGCGGGCGGCTATTCTGCTCGGGCTGCATTTCCACAGGAGAGCATCCTTGAATCGCATCTCAGTGCTGCTCGTCGCGCTCGTGGTGGTCATCGCCACCGCGTGCTCGAGCGAGCAATCCAGCCCATCGACGGAGGCGTCCGAGACGCCCACCCAGGCACCCACCGCCTCGCCGACCCAGGAGCCATCGTCCTCCCCTTCGGAGTCACCCGAGAGCTCGGAGGATGCCTCCGGCGACGGCTCGGCGCTCGCCGACCTGCTCCCGGACGAGCTCAACGGCGTGGAGCGCACCGACGTCCCGGGCCTCGAGGCGATGATCGGTCCGTTGCTGGCCCAGCAGGGCATCGACGCGTCCGAGGCGGACTTCGCCTTCGCCTCCTACGGGCAGGGACCCGAGGCGGTGCAGGTGCAGGCCTTCCGCATCCCGGGCATGAGCCAGGTCCAGCTCGAGCAGCTGGCACAGCTGATGTCGGGCAGCCAGTCGGGAGGCGAGGTCACTGCCGAGACGGCCACCGTCGGCGGTAAGTCGGTGCTGAGCATCGGCGGGGCACAGGTCCCGGGTTCCGCGTACATGTACCTGTTGGACGGTGCCATGTTCACCGTGGTCAGTGAGTCGGAGGAGCTCGCCGAGCAGTTGCTGGCGGAGCTGCCCTGACCGAGTCGCCCTCCGTCGGACCGGCTGCCGTCTTCCTCAACGAGGGAGCCGGCAGCGGGCGCAGCGATCGTGTCCGGCGCGCGGTGGACCTCGCTCGCCGCGCGCTCGACGCCGACCTCCACGTCATCGCCACGCGAGACGTGGCGGAGCTCACGGCGTGGCTCACCGAACGGATCGCCGGCTATGGCACCGCGGTGATGGCCGGCGGCGATGGCTCGTTGAGCGCTGCCTACAACGTTGCGGCCGGTCGTGACGGGCTGACGCTCGGCTACCTCCCCGCCGGCTTCGGCAATGCGACCCGGCACCTGCTGCGCCTGCCCTGGACGCCGGAGGAGCTCGTCGAGGTCCTGGTGCGTCGTGATGCCCGTCCGGTGGACCTCATTGCCGTCGACGGGCGCCTTGCGCTCTTCGCAGGCGCCGGCTGGGATGCACTCGTCGCCGGCCGCTACGCCGATGCCGGAGCGCGGCGCCTCCCCGGATGGGCCTCCGCCGTGGCGCGGTCGATCCCTGACCTGTGGCGACGCCCGTCGGTCGAGGTGCGCGCCGACGACTGGACGGTTCACCGCGGACCGGTCGAGCTGCTCGTCATCGGCACCACGCCGTTCTACGGACGCGGCCTGCGGGTGAACCCCGGCGCGCGACCGGATGCGGGGAGGATGGCGCTGCGCGTCTATCCCGGTCCGGCCCCGCGCTTTGCGGTCGAGGCCGCCCGTTGGGCATTCAGGCTGAAGCCCGACGCCGAGCGAATCGATGCTCGCCGCGTGGAGCTCCGCACCCTGGATGGCTCCGGAATCGCCGTCCAGGCCGACGGCGACGTGGTTGGGACGCGCGTGTCGTGGACGATCGAGATTCGGCCGGCGGCCGTGCGGCTCATCGGCCGCTGGAGCTGAGCCTGCGCACGGTGTCGAGAGCGGCGAACGCCGCTCGTCGCAGTCGTTGCGGACCGGAGCCGTGGATGCGCACCTCGGTGAGCGGCATCGAGACGCCGCCGCTGAGCGCGATCCGCACCCGGCTTCGCCCGTTCGCGTCCTGGGGCAGCAGCGCGACCTGGAGCACGGCGTCCCCGATCGGTGGGCCAGCGGGCGTCCCCATGTCGAGCACGCCGCCGAGGTAGCGCGAGGTGCCCTCCCGGTGCGTGCTGGCCGCCAGCGTCGAGAGCACGGCCCCCTCGGTGGCCGATTCCCAGCTCGCCACGGTCGCCACGCCCAGGACCGCGAGGTGTTCCAGGGCCGCGGTCGCCAGATCGTCGGCGTCCGTCCCGTAGGCGTCGCCACCGAGCGCGCCAAGCGCCACCTCGATGCAGCGGTCGAGCGCGGCAGCGTCCCCACGCGTCGAGAAACGGGCGTGCACGCCGTCATCGCGCGCGTAGATGCCGGCGTCGACACCCGGTGGCGGGTCGGTCAGCAGCGCGCCGAGCCGCTCGGCCATCGCCGACTCGCCGATGCCGAACGCCTTCACCGAGCGAATGGCGAGCGGCGGCAACGCGAATCGAGCGGTCAGCCGTGGCCGCACCTGCTCCTGCCACATGCGCTGCATCTCGGACGGCACGCCCGGCATGAGCGCCACGATCACGCCGTCGCGATCGACCCACCAGCCCGGAGCGGAGCCGATCGGGTTGGCCAGCGTCTCCGCCGACGGCACCAACGTCGCCTGGCGGCGGTTGGCCGCCGGCATCGGTCCGAAGGCGCTGAAGCGCTCCTCCAGGGCTGCAATGAGATCCGCGTCCTCGGCGAGGTCTTCCCCCAGCGCATCGGCCACTGCCTCGCGGGTCAGGTCGTCGTGCGTCGGTCCGAGCCCGCCGGTGGCCAGCACCACCGACGAGCGAGCGCGGGCCGCCGCGAACGCCTGGTGCAGCACGCCTCGATCGTCGGGCAGCGTGTGGACCGCGCGAAGGGGCAGCCCGATCGCCGCCAGCTCGCGTCCCAGGAAGGCTGCATTCGTGTCGACGGTCTCGCCGAGCAGCAGCTCAGCGCCCACGGAGAGCAGCTCGGCAGTGGTCATCGGGTCCGAGTGTAGACTGCGGTCCGAGCCATTCCAGAGGAGACCTTCCCCTTGACCGATCCCGCCCTGACCGTCGAGCGCGTGCTCACAGACGACCTTCGCGAATGGCTCACCAGCACGCTGCGCTTCCCGGTCCTTGCGGTGCTGACCGGTGATGGCGCGCCGAACCAGTCGGTGATGTGGTTCGACCTGGATCCGGATCGACCCGACACCATCCTCATGAACACGAAGGTCGGTCGTGCCAAGGAACGCTTCCTGCGCCGCGAC
>JBHENV010000178.1:0-2859 GCA_046261895.1 Candidatus Limnocylindria bacterium | reverse complement strand
CCGGCACCGACGAGCAGAAGGAGACCTACCTGCGGCCGATGGTATCGGGTGACGTGATCGGTGCCTACGGCCTCACGGAACCAGGGGCGGGGAGCGACTCACGCGGCACGCGCACGCGGGCGCACCGCGACGGCGACGAGTGGGTCCTCAATGGCGGCAAGCGCTTCATCACCAACGCCGGGGTGGCCGGCACGTACATCGTCACCGCCGTCACCGACCGCGAAGAGGGCTCGGGCAAGATCAGCGCCTTCATCCTGCAGGGCGATACCCCCGGCTTCAGC
The DNA here is from genome assembly GCA_046261895.1 of Candidatus Limnocylindria bacterium. Lineage (GTDB taxonomy): Bacteria > Chloroflexota > Limnocylindria > QHBO01 > QHBO01 > JACDBZ01. Next base: position 2,578 of record JBHENV010000178.1, on the reverse strand, counting down.
ATCGGGCGCATGGAGGAGAAGATGGGCCTCCACGCCAGCAATACCGGCGAGCTCATCTTCGAGGACTGCCGGCTTCCGGCCGGCAACATGCTCGGTGCCGAGGGAGAGGGTGACAAGCTCTTCCTCAAGACGCTCGACGGAGGACGCATCGGGATCGGCGCCATGGCGCTCGGGCTTGCCCAAGCGTCCTACGAGGCCGCATCGGCCTACGCGAAGGATCGAAAGCAGTTCGGGCGGGCCATCGGCTCCTTCCAGGGTGTCGCCTTCAAGATCGCCGACATGGCCACCGAGATCGACGCGGCACGCCTCATGGTCTACCGCGCCGCCTGGCTGAAGGACTGTCACAAGCCGTACTCGACCGAGTCGGCGATGGCCAAGCTCTTCGCCTCGGAGGTCGCCTTCCGCGCCACGAACGCGGCCGTGCAGGTGCACGGCGGCTACGGCTACATCACGGAATACAAGGTTGAGCGCTACCTGCGCGACGCCAAGCTGACCGAGATCGGTGAGGGCACCAGCGAGATTCAGCGCATGGTGATCGCCCGCAACCTGCTCGGCCTGCGCGCGATGTAGGCCCCGCGGCATGGCGCGGCCCGACGCACGCCCGGACCGGCCCGCGATCTCGATTGCCCTGGCGCTGGTGGGGGCGGTGCTGATGCCCTCCGGGGCGAGCGCCGCCGAAGACGCGACGCTCGTGCTGCCGGAGACGACAATCGGTGCCGTCACCGCGGACCTCGACGGCGACGGAGAGAGGGAGATCATCCGCATCATCGAGGATGACGGCGGGAGCGCGCACGCGGTCGATGCGTGGTCGCACGACGGGAAGGCCTGGTCGTCACATGGCTCCACTCCGATTCCGCCTCCGACTCCGCTCGGTGAGCCGTCGGCAGCGGGCGGCCCGGGTGCCGTCGCGCTGCTGCCGCTGACGGTCGCCGGTCGAGATCGCGTCCTCGCTTTCTCCGCCGTGATCGACCGCAACGACCCGAACGGAGCGACCTGCTGCCTGACCCTGTCGGAGGTCCGGCTTTCACCAGGGGGTCGCCTCGAGCTGGCGCTGATCCAGCGCATCGACAGCGCCGCGCAATCGTTCCATGCGGCGGATGTCGACGGCGACGGAACCGATGAGCTCGTCCTCCAGGCGTTCCGCTTCGGCATCGGTGACGAGGAATCGACGGTCACGGTCCTCCGCTGGGCAGACTCGGGCTTCGAGCCGATCTTCGAGGAGACCGATGCTCGATGGCTCCAGGGTTTCACCCTCGCAGAGAGTGACGGCGTGGCCCGCGACGACTTCGTCCTGGCGCCGACGACGGATGGCAGCCTACGACGCGTTGCATGGGCCGACGGCAAGCTGCAGGCCGATGAGGCGCGCGTCGACCTGGGCGGACCGGACGGCGCCTGGGTGGCCGGGGTGGCCGATGGCACGATCCTGCTCTCGCTGGTGAATGAGACGCGTGCCGTGCGATGGCCCCGTGGGGAGGACCTGGTGACCGTCAGCTCGCTGCCGATGCGAACCTATTCCGGCATGTACCTGCTGGGCGATGGGCCTGATGCCCTCGTGGCGCTCCAGGATGGGTTCCTGTTCGAGGGTGGAGACGACCCGACCCTGACGCTGCACGATCTCGACCTCGAGCCGATCGGTGAGGTCAGCGTCAACCCGGCAACGGAGCAGTTCTGGTCCATCGCCACCGGTCGCGCCGGCCAGGCATGGAACACCCTGTCGCGGAACCTCCATCCCTACACCGGGCCCCTGGAGGAAGTGCGCCTCGACGATCGTCCGGCATTCGTTGCTAGCGGCATGCTCGTCCAGGCCGGCGGCCCGGATGGGTACGAGGCACGGCCGATGGCCTCGCTGATCGGGATGATGCCGATCGGCAGCGCCGGCCCGGACGACTCGTGGGTGGTGCTGAGCGACACCTTCGGCGTCGCGTCGGGCAGCGCGTACCTCATCTGGGGTGGCGTGCCGTTCGGGTCGGGCCGGCTGTCCGTCGCGCCGGTCGACCAATTGCTTCGGCCGGACGCCGAGGCGCTGTCCGTCTCGTATGAGCTGCGGAACGCCGTCGAGATTGCAGGGCCAGGCTCCGGCGCGTCGCTTCTGGCCGACGGTGAGGGATTCGGAGTCGCCGTCACCGCGCCGGCGCGCTCCACCGTGCTGGTGGCGAATGACAGGTCAGTGACAGAGCACACCGTGGCCGACGAGCCGCTGGTGGTCGACATCGTCCCGCGATCGACACGCAAGGACAAGCAAGGGGAGGATCAAGAGTTCGAGGCGACGATCGTGGTGATCGGGCCTGACGGTCGCGGCACCACCGCGGAATGGAGGGGCACATTCGTCCGTGAGCTCCCCGAGATCACCGTCGCCGCCACGACCGATGCGTTGGCGCTCAGCGCCAAGCTCGTAGGCCGGGCCACCCCGGGCAGCCAGGTGCTCGCGAATGGCGGGCTCATCCCGACCGGTGCCGACGGCCGCTTCGAGGCGACCGTTGACGCACCTATCTGGCCGAGCCAGGTGACGGTGATCGCTCGCGATCCGCTCGGCAACACGGCGACGGAGCTGGTTGCGGTCGTCGGCGTGGCCGACTAC
>JBHENV010000177.1:0-4146 GCA_046261895.1 Candidatus Limnocylindria bacterium | reverse complement strand
TCGGCCTTCGGAAGGGAGCGCAGCTCGTCGGTGGAGGCCATTCGCCCATGATAGGCGTGCCGCCGGCCGCCTCCGCCGGGGTCGCCGTCCTGGGCCTGGCGCTCCTGTTCGGACCGATGTCGGCCGACCCCAGCGTCGGGGCGGCCGCGGAGCGGCTGATCGGCGAGCGCGAGGCGGCGGCGATCGCCGCACTCGACGACCTCCGCGATGCGGTCGAGCCCGGGCTCGAGGCCGCACGAATCGCCGCGGCCGGCGTCCTCAGCGGAGAGGAGCCGCCGAGCCGATGCCTGGAGGAAGCCGCCGATCGCTTCGCGGGTGCCGAAGAAGCGGGGGCTGCGGCGCGCCGGGCGGTGAGGGGCCTGGCCGCCGCCCGCGGCGCCTGGCGCCCGGAGGCTCCCCGTCCGCCGGCGCCCGTGGCGGTCGGGGAGCTGAGCTCGATCGCCGCGCAACTGCGCGAGACGGGGGATGAAGCCGACGCCTTCGCCGATCTTCGACTGCGCGGCACCGGCCTGCCGGGAGCCCTCGAGGAGGTCCTCGGGGCGCTCGACCGCGGCGATCTGGACGAGGCCACCGAGCTGACGGCACGGGCCAGGGCCGACCACGACGCGATCGTGGCGCGGGAGACCGACTTGGCCACCCTGCCCGTATGGGTCGATACGACGGATGCGATGATCACCGCAGTGGAGCAGATCATCGACGCGACCCGAAGGGGCGACGATGCAGCAGCGACCAGAGCCGGGGATAGCTTCGTTGCCCTCACCGACGATGCCGCCACTGCCGACCGCGCGCTTCGCATCGCGTTGGCCGAAGGGGGCTCCGCGCTGACCGCCGCGCCGCTCGAGCGGCTTGCGGCCGTTCTCGGCGGCATCGACGCTGCCCGCGCCGGAGTGGCAGCCATCCTGTCGGGGCAGAGTCCATGAGCGACGGACCGGGCTCGACAGCGATGATCGGTCGTACGCTCGTCGACCGCTACCGGATCGATGCGCAGATTGCCCGGGGTGGAATGGCGCGGGTCTACCGCGCCCGAGACGCGCGGCTGGAGCGCGACGTCGCCATCAAGATCCTCTCCGATCCGTATGCCAATGACCCCACCTTCACCGACCGCTTCCTGGCCGAGGCGCGCGCGGCGGCGTCCCTCTCGCATCCGAGCCTCGTCCACGTATACGACTCGGGGAGTGACGGCCAAGCGCACTTCATCGTGATGGAGCTGCTCGACCGCCATCGGTCGCTCCGGCAGGCGCTCGACTCGCAGGGAGCGATGCCACGGGACGAGGTGCTCGGCATCGGCAGCGAGCTGCTCGCCGGCCTGCGCGTCGTCCACGATCGCGGCCTGGTCCACTGTGATGTCAAGTCCGGTAACGTGATGCTCGGTCCGGGGCCGGCCAAGCTGATCGACTTCGGAATCGCTCGCTCGCCGAGCGAGGTTACCAGCGGCGACACGAGCATCGGATCGTTGCAGTACATGTCGCCCGAGCAGCTCCATGGCGAGGCCCTCACCCCGGCCAGCGACCTGTTCAGCCTTGGCGTGGTCCTCTACGAGGCACTGACCGGGCGCATGCCGTACCAGGGACGGACACCCGACGAGATCAGCGCGGCCCACGTCGCCGAAACGGTTCGGCCCCCGTCGGCGCTGGTCGCGGGTGTCCCCGGTCGGCTCGACGACGCGATCCTGCAGGCCCTGCGCCGAGACCACGCGCAGCGCTTCCACTCGGCCGAGGCGATGTCCCGGGCGCTCGACGCTGCGGACGTCCGAACCGACCGCGGCGATGGCGAGGGCGACGAGACGCGCGTCGTTTCCAGGCCCCGCCTTCGGGCCGACGCCGGCTCGACGAGCAGGGGCTACGTGCCACCGCCCGCGCCCCGCCAGCCGTCGTCGCCGGCGCCCACCCGCATGCCCCCTACCCGCCCCGCCGCCCGACGCCCTTCGCGCCGAGGCCCGCTGTTCCGTGGACTCGGCACGCTCCTGATCCTGGGGGCTGCCGCGCTCGTGGTGGCGCTGATCGTCCTGCCGCTCCTCAACCTCGATGTGGGAGGAGCTGGCGAGGACGGTGGCGAGGGCACGCCGCCAGCGTCGCCGTCAACGGCGACGCAGCCCTCCGCCGCGCCGGGTACCGTGCTGATCCCGGCCACCGTCGGCCTGCCCACCGCCGACGCGATCGATCTCGCGAGCGATGCGGGCCTCAACTGGAGAGTCGAATGCGATGAGAACCCAGACCGGCCGGAGGGCATCATCGGCCAGGAACCGCCGGCGGGCACCTCGGTCGCGCCCGGCAGCCGGTTCACCATGTTTTCGGCGCGATTCTCCGACTGCAGCTGAGCACCCTATACTCCGCCGGTCCCGGTACGAACTGATCAAGGAGCCGATCGAGCATGCGCCTGCGCGCCACCAGCAGCCCTCCAGCCACCGTCCAGGCCGATGTCCTCGCTGTCCCCATCTATCGCGACGAGGTGGAGCTTACGGGTGACCTCGCCCAGCTGGACGAGGCATCCGGCGGCGCGATCAGCACAGCGCTCGCCTGGGGCGAGTACAACCCGCTCGAGCATGCATCGGCCCTGATCGATGGGGGCGAGCTCCCGGCCGGCCGGGTGCTTCTCCTGAACGCCGGGGCCCGTGGGCGCGGTGCTTGGCGAGCGCGCCGCCTGGCGATGGTCGCGACCCGACAGCTGAATGGACGCGGTGCATCGACCCTGGCGCTGTGGCTCCGCGACGCCGAGGACGACGATGCGTGGTCGGCGGCGGCAGCCGGCGCCGTGGCCGGCACGTATCGCGCCACCGCCGTCTACGGTCGCGTCCGGGATACGGCCGCCATGAAGCGCTCGGTCGGCGAGGTGCTCTGCATCGGCGCCGGATCGCAGGCGGCGCTCGACCGCGGCGCAGAGATCGGCGAGGGGACGGCGTTCGGCCGCGACCTTGCCAACCGATCGGCGAACGACCTGTTCCCGGAGCGCATGGCCGATGTCGCCCGCGAGCTCGAGGCCGATGGGTGCACGGTCGAGGTGCTCGAGCCGGACCAGATGACGGAGCTGGGGATGGGGCTCCTGCTCGGTGTCGGCCAGGGTGCAGCGCATGGCCCTCGCCTGATCGCGATCAAGCTGCCGGGGTGGGAGAAGGCCGCGGATGGGGATCGGCTCGCCCTCGTCAGCAACGGCGTCTGCTTCGACTCCGGGGGCATCAGCATCAAGCCCGCCGAGGGGATGGGCGACATGAAGCACGACAAGTCGGGTGCCGCCGCCGTGATCGCGGCCGCCCGCACGGTCGCCCGGCTGGCGCCGGATACGCCGCTCATGGCCGTGGCGCCGATGGTCGAGAACATGCCGGGCGGCAACGCGCAGCGCCCGGGCGACGTGGTCAAGGCGCTCAATGGCATGACGGTCGAGGTGACCAACACGGACGCGGAGGGCCGGCTGATCCTGGCCGATGCGATGACCTGGGCCGAGCGGGAGGGCGCGACCCACATCATTGACGTGGCCACGCTCACGGGGGCGCAGGCGATCGCCTTTGGAGACCAGATCAGCGCGTATTTCGCGCGACCGCGAGACTGGGGAGACCGGGTCGGCGAGGCGGCCGAGCGGGCGGGAGAGTGGTTCTGGGAGATGCCGCTTGCGGTCGAGTACCGCGCCAGCTACGACTCACCGCACGCGGATATCGTCAACTCGGGCACCCGCGAGGGGTCACTCATCAAGAGCGCCGTCTTCCTCTCCGAGTTCGTGACCGTCCCGTGGGTCCACATCGATATCGCTGGCACGGCCTACCTGGGCGCCGAGAAGCCCTACGGTCCGAAGGGAGCGACGGGATCGGCCGTCGGCGCACTCGTCGAGCTGGCACTCGGCTTCGCGCCGCAACCAACCGCCTCCTAGGCGCCGAACCGCGCCGCGAGGCATCTCGGGCGCGGGGGTCTGGCCGAAATATCGGTTCGCACGTGGCCTGAGTGCTCACCACGCGCCTCACGAGCCTGGCGATTGTCGATATTTCGGGCTGAATCCAGCCTGACGCCCGAATTCGGGCGGGGTTTGACCGATCAATCGGGTCGGCCGCATGCAGAAGGGCTGCGCGACGCCACGGGTAAGGCCACCGATGAGCCTTGATTTCGCCTCAACCCGGCATGAAGGCCCAGGCGGTGAGAAGGGGCACGAAAAGCCCCGGCC
>JBHENV010000176.1:0-5593 GCA_046261895.1 Candidatus Limnocylindria bacterium | reverse complement strand
CCTGGAGCTCATCAGCGCCGCGATGTTCGGCCTCCTGCTCGAGGAGGGCGACCAGCTCATCTTCGAGACCTACAGCTACGCCGATGCGTGGATCCTGTCGATCGATCGGGCCCCGATCGTCATCGGCCTCACCTGGGCGCTTATCATCGCGGGCGCCATGCGCATCACTGATGCGCTCGGGGTGCGTCGCCGATGGGCGCCGTTCGTCGACAGCCTGCTCGCGATCATGCTCGACTTCGCCTTCGACGCGATCGCGATACGGATGGGGCTCTGGACATGGCGAGATGTCGGCTCAGCGGACGGGTGGTTCGGTGTGCCGGCCGGCAACTTTTACGCGTGGCTGTTCGTGACCTGGGCGTTCACCATTCTGTCCCGGTGGTTGCGAGAGACCAGCGCGCGGCGCCCGTCACGCGAGTGGCTCCAGCTGCTGGTGCCGACCCCCGCCTTCGTGCTCCTCCTCGTCAGCCTGGTGCCGTTCACGGTGCTCCAGCCGTTGGTGGACCCGGCACCGGGCGGCGGCATGATCCTCTTCCTCGTGACCCTCATCGCCTTCGTCGCTGCCGCTGCGTGGGGCGCGTTCGGCCCGAACCGCGCCACGCCCGACGGATCGGCGGCCGCCATCCTGGACCTGCGGCTTGCCTTCGGCACGCGGGTCGCGATCCACCTGTTCTTCGTGGCGGCCATCCTGGTGCTGGACCTTGCCGCGACGGAGCCGATCCTGCTCGTCGTCGCGCTGCTCCTGCTGGCCGCCGAGCTGCCCCTCGGGATGATCGTGGAGCGTCGACGTCGATCTGATGCGGCGGTCTCGGCGCGAGACGACCCGGGCGCGGTACCCTCCCGTGCATGAGTCTCGACGTCGGTTCGCACCTGGATCTCGACTCGTGCGTCGAGCACCTCCGCTCACTCATCCGCATCCCGTCGGTGAATCCGCCGGATGGCGGTCCGGACGTCGCGGCCGGCCGGGATCCTCGCGGCGCTGAGGCGGCCGCCGCCCGCTACTGCGCGGACGTGCTGGACGGAGCAGGCATCGAGGCCGAGGTGATCGAGCTGACTCCCGGGCGCGGGTCCTGTGTGGCCCGCCTGCGTGCGTCCGGAGCTGCGACCGATCCGCCGCTCATCCTGCTCAGCCACCTCGACGTCGTGCCGGTCGATGCCGATTCCTGGTCCCGCGATCCCTTCGGGGGAGAGCTGATCGACGGCGTCGTGTGGGGCCGTGGAGCGGTCGACATGAAGAACATGGTTGCGATGGAGCTGGCCATCACGCTCGCCCTGAAGAGCTCCGCAGCGGAGCTGCGGCGAGACGTGATCTTCGCCGCCGTAGCCGACGAGGAGGCGGGCGGGGAGCACGGCGCGCGCGGTCTCGTCACGCAACGGCCCGAGCTCTTCCACGACGCCGACGGGCGCGCTGCGGCGGCCGCCCTCAACGAGGTCGGCGGCTACTCGATCGTGCTGGGCGGCCATCGCTACTACACGCTCCAGGTCGCCGAGAAGGGAATCGTCTGGACACGGATGCGCACCAGCGGCGCGGCGGGCCATGCCTCGATGCCGCACGCCGACAATGCCGCGGTCAAGCTCGCCGATGCGGTCTCGGCGATCTCCGTCGACCAGGCCGCTCGCGACGCTCGCCTGGTACCGGTCGTGGCCGACTTCCTGGGTGCACTGGGGCTCGGCGAGGTGGCGCGGCTGGCGACGAATGACCCGTCGGCCGCATCGGCGGCCCTGGCGGCGCGAGTGGACGACCCGGTGATGCGCAGATCGATCGACGCGATGCTGCGCGACACGGTCACGCCGACCGTCCTGCGGTCCGGCAAGAAGGTCAACGTCTTGCCCGGCGGCGGAGAGGCGGAGCTCGACGTTCGCACGCTTCCGGGCACCGATCAGGCCGAGCTGCTGGCACATCTGCAGAGCGTCGTGGGCCCGGATGCATCGGTCGAGCCGGTGGTCGCGCTGCCGGCCGTCGAGTGGCCGGCCGACGCCGAGATCGTCGATCTCATGCGTGACGCGCTCCGCCGCGCGGATCCGGATGCGACCGCGGTCACCATGATGATCACCCCCGGCACCGATGCGAAGGCGCTCGCCCAGCTCGGTATCCCGTGCTACGGCTTCGCGCCGCTGCAACTCGAGCCGGACTTCCCGTTCCTCGAGCTCTTCCACGGTCACGACGAACGCGTACCGGTCAGCGCCCTCGCCTTTGGACTCCCCGTGCTCGCCGAGGTGGTGGCGCGCTACGTCACCCGTTGACCGACATCCGCGGCGCGACGGTGGGTGGCCCAACGAACCCCTCCGGTTTGCGCGGCTATACTCGCGCGAGCATTCCTGAGCACCTTCTGAGCATGCTGACCCGATGAGAGAGACCCTCGACGCAAGGGATTCACCGCGCTCGCCGACCATTGCCTTCGTGTTCCCGGGGCAGGGCTCCCAGTACGTGGGCATGGGCGCCGAGCTGATCGCCCGATCGCCGGCAGCGGCGGCGGCGTTCGAGCGCGCCGACGTCGCCCTCGGCATGCCCATCTCGCGCATGATCCTGGAGGGGCCATCCGAGGAGCTGGATCAGACGATCAACGCGCAGCCCGCCATCCTGGCCACGAGCGTCGCCTTTCTCGAGGCCATTCGCGCCGAGGCTCGCGATGCGGGCGTGCAGCTCAATCCGACCGCGATGGCCGGACATTCGGCCGGCCAGTACGCCGCCGCGGTCGCCGCCGACGCCATCGACTACGCCGATGCGCTCCGGCTCGTGCGTCAGCGCGGGCGGATCATGCAGGAGCGTGGGATCGCCGGTGGCATGGGGGCGGTCATCGGCCTCTCCGACGAGCAGGTGGAGGAGATCGTCACCGAGGCGCGGCGGCATGGCGAGATCAGCGTGGCCAATGCCAATGCGCCTGGCCAGATCGTGCTGTCCGGCGTGATTCCAGCGCTCGTCTTCGCGCTCGAGATGAGCAGGACCGTCGGCGCCCGAAGGGCGGCGCGACTCGCCGTCAGCGTGGCAAGCCACTCACCGCTCATGCGTCGTGCGCGTGATGAGTTCGGGCGCATCCTCACCCGGGTGCCCTTCCGCGACCCGCAGGTCCCGATGCTCGGCAACGTTCACGCAAGCTTCATCAACACCGCCGAGGGCCTGCGCAGCGAGCTGCGCGAGCACCTCGTCCACGGGGTCCAATGGACCGCCACGATCCGGCGCATGGTCGGTGGCGGCGTGACCGATTTTGTGGAGGTCGGTCCCGGTCGCGTGCTCTCCGGCCTGATCCGCCGCATCAGCCCGGACGTCGAGACGCACCTGGCCGACGGCCCGAGCGATCGCTCGTTCATCGCGACCCTGCGCGAGATGCCGGCGTGAACGCGCGCCGCGTGGTCGTCACCGGCCTCGGCATCGTCTCGCCGGTCGGCATCGGCTCCGAGGCGACCTGGGACGCGCTCGTCTCCGGCCGTTCGGGGATCGCCGACATCACCCTCTTCGACGCCGAGCCATTCGAGGTCCGCGTCGCCGGCGAGGTGAAGGACTTCGACGCGACCCGGTACATGGACGGCAAGGACGTGCGGCGCCACGATCGCAACACGCACTTCGCGGTCGCAGCAACCGGAGAGGCGCTGCGCGACGCCGGCATGCTGGGCGAGGACGGTCTCGTCAACGGCGAGGTCGACCCTGACCGATGCGGCATGGTCTTCGGGACCGGGATCGGCGGCATCGGGATGATGCTGGACGGGTACCGGACCCTGCTCGAGCGCGGCCCGCGACGGGTCTCGCCGTTCATGCTGCCGCACATGCTGCCCGACTCGGCATCGGGCCAGGTCGCCATCGAGTACGGCATCCGCGGGCCGAACATGGCGGTCGTCAGTGCGTGCGCAACAGGTGGCCACGCCATCGGTGAGGCGATGGAGGCGATCGTGCGGGGTCAGGCCGACGTGATGCTCGGCGCCGGGACGGAGGCGCCCCTGGTGCCGCTCGCCTTCGCCGGCTTCGGCCAGATGCGCGCCCTCGGCACCCCGCAGGACCCGGATACCGGCGAATATTCGGCGCCGATGGCGTCCCGCCCGTTCGACGCGACCCGCGACGGCTTCGTCGTGTCCGAGGGCTCGGCCGTGCTCGTCCTCGAGGAGCTGTCCCACGCACTGGCGCGAGGCGCGCGCCCGGTCGCCGAGGTGATCGGCTATGGATCCTCCGCCGATGCGTTCGACATGGCGGCACCGGCAGAGAGCGGCGAGGGCAACCAGCGCGCCATGCGAGCCGCACTGGCACGCGCCGGCATCGGTCCGGAGGCGGTTGACTACATCAACGCCCACGGCACGAGCACCCCGCTCAATGACCGTTTCGAGACGATGGCCATCCGCGCCGTGTTCGGTGAGCATGCCGACCGGCTGGCGGTGAGCAGCACCAAGTCGATGACCGGCCACGCCATGGGCGCGGCCGGAGCGATCGAGGCTTACGTGTGCGCGAAGGTGCTCGCGACCGGCTGCATACCGCCGACGATCAACTATCGCCATCCCGATCCGGAGCTGACGCTCGACTATGTCCCGAACGAGGCGCGATCCGCGGATGTCCGGGTCGCGCTCTCCAACTCGATGGGGCTGGGCGGCCACAACAGCAGCGTCATCCTGCGCCGCTACGAGGACTAGCGTGACCCGCACCCCGCCACCGCGTGATCCGACGCGGCGCGCCGTCATCACCGGGATGGGCGCCGTAACGCCGATCGGCAACGACGTGGCCAACTTCTGGGCGAACCTCGTCGCCGGCGTGTCCGGCGTCGGGCCGATCACCCAGTTCGACGCCTCCGCGGAGGAGGTCCGCATCGCGGCGGAGGTGAAAGGCTTCGAGCCCAGGGATTGGATCGACTTCAAGCAGGCACGCCGCATGAGCCGATTCGCGCAGCTGGCGGTCGCTGCCGGCCGACAGGCGATCGACGACGCCGGGCTCGAGATCGGCGACCACAACCGCGACGACGTGGCGGTCATCGTGAACACCGGTGGCGGCGGCATCGGTGAGGTCGCCGTCGGCCAGCAGACCTTCCTGGAGCAGGGCGGCCGGCGCGTCAGCCCCTTCATGGTACCGATGCTCTCGCCGTCCATGGCGGCCGCCCAGCTTAGCATCCAGAACAAGATCCGCGGCCCGGTCATCACCAGCGTTGCCGCGTGCGCCTCGGGCATCCAGGCGTTCATCGAGGCGCAGCGCATGATCGAGCGTGGCGACGTGGACGTCGTGGTGGCCGGTGGCACCGAGTCGGCCATCCTGCCGATCGCGTTCGCGGCGTTGGGCAACATGGGTGCCTTGTCGATGCGCAACGACGAGCCGGAGAGGGCATCGCGCCCGTTTGACGCCGATCGGGACGGCTTCGTGTTCGGCGAGGCCGCCGTGGTGCTCGTCGTCGAGGCAGCCGACCACGCCGAGGCTCGCCGGGCGAGCATCCTGGCCGAGATCGCCGGCGGCGCGCTGACCGGCGACGCCTTCCATATCAGCGCACCGGACCCATCGGGCTACGGCGCCACGCTGGCCATGCAGCGCGCGCTCCGCGACGCGCACCTCGAGATGGAGTCGGTCGACTACGTCGTGGCGCACGGCACGTCCACCCCGCTCAACGACGCCACCGAGACGAAGGCCATC
>JBHENV010000175.1:0-4923 GCA_046261895.1 Candidatus Limnocylindria bacterium | reverse complement strand
GACTTTTCGATGGTCGCCAAGGGTGGTGCCGCCCTGGCACCGATCAACGCCGACGTCGTGGGCGGTATCCCGGATGACCTCGCCGCACTGATCGCGGAGCGTGAGGCCGAGATCAAGGACGGGACCTTCCGCGTCGACATCAACGAGGCAACCCCTCCGGGCGCGACCATCCCGGACGCGTAGCCGTCAGCGCGCCGTGACCGACAGCGTGCCGGCCCTGGAGCTGCGCGGCATCAGCAAGCGGTTCGGGAGCCTCGTCGCCAACGACGACATCGATCTCGATGTCCGGGGCGGCGAGGTTCACGCCCTGCTCGGCGAGAACGGGGCCGGCAAGACCACGGTCATGCGCATCGCGTATGGCCTGACGCACGCCGATACGGGCGAGGTCCGGATCGACGGCAGGCCGCTCACCCTTCGATCGCCGCGCGATGCGATCGAGGCCGGAATCGGGATGGTGACGCAGCACTTCGCGCTCGTCGGGCCGATGTCGGTCGCGGAGAACCTCGCGCTCGGGCGGCGCTCGCGGGGCCTGGTCCTGAACCTGGCCGAAACCCGGCGGCGCGCGGCGCATGCCTCCGAGCGCTTCGGGATCCGGATCGACCCGTCGGCGACTGTGGCGCACCTGTCGGTGGGGCAGCAGCAGCGCGTCGAGATTCTCAAGGCGCTGTCGCGCGACTGCCGCGTCCTCATCCTCGACGAGCCGACCGCGGTCCTCGTCCCCGGCGAGGTCGACGCCCTGTTCGCCACGCTGCGCGCCCTCGTCGCCGAGGGCGTGGCCGTCGTCTTCATCAGCCACAAGCTGGCCGAGGTGCGGGCCATCAGCGACCGCATCAGCGTGCTGCGCCGCGGAAGGCTGGTCGGCATGGTGCCCGGATCGACCGACGAGCGTGAGCTGGCGCGGCTGATGGTCGGTCGCCCGGACTTCGGCGTCGAGCGTCCAGCCGAGGCCCGTCCAGCCGCCGGCGACCCGGTGCTCGCCGTGACCGGCCTGCACGCCACCGGCACGGCCGGCCTCCCGGTGCTGACCGACGTCACGCTCGGCGTGCGTGCCGGCGAGATCGTGGGGATCGCCGGCGTGTCGGGCAACGGGCAGACCGAGCTGGTCGAGGTGCTCGCCGGCATGCGCCGCCCGACGCGGGGGACGGTCCAGGTCGGCGGCGAGGAGCTGGTCGGCGGCGACCCACGACGCATGATGCGGGCCGGCATCGGGCGGATCCCAGAGGACCGTCACGCGAGCCTCATCGGTGACCTGTCGGTCGCCTACAACCTCGTCCTCGAGCGGCTCGACGACTTCCGCCGCGGAGGGCGCCTCGATGAGCCGGCGATCCGGGCGCACGCCGAGGAGCTCATCGCGGGCTTCGACATCCGCGCCCGGCCCGACGACCCGGTCGCGGCGCTGTCCGGGGGCAACATCCAGAAGGTGCTGCTGGCGCGGGTCCTGTCGCGCAACCCGCGGGTCATCGTCGTCTCGCAGCCGACCCGCGGCCTCGACGTGGGCGCCACCGACTACGTCCGCTCGCAGCTCCTCGAGCGCCGGGCCGCCGGTGCCGCCATCCTGCTGGTCTCCGAGGACCTGGATGAGCTGCTCGCCCTGGCCGATCGGCTCGTCGTCATGTACGAGGGCCGCACGGTCGGCGAGATGACCCGCTCCGAGGCGGACCTGGAGCGACTGTCGATGCTCATGGCCGGCCGGGAGGCGGCCGCATGAGGCGGATCTCGCCGTGGTCGACGCCGGTGCTGGTGGTGTCAGCAGTGCTCATCACCTTCGTCATCACCGCCGGGCCGATCCTGGCCGCGGGCGCGAACCCGATCGAGGCATACGTGGCCTTCGTCGTGCTGCCGCTGACGTCGCAGTTCACCCTGCTCGAGGTACTCGTCACCTCCACGCCGATCCTGCTCACCGGCGCCGCCGTGGCGATCGCGTTCCGCGCCGGCTACTGGAATATCGGCGCGGAGGTTCAGCTGCTCCTTGGCGCCATCGCGGCGGCAGGCATCGGCACGATGGTGGGCGACCTTCCGCCGATCCTGGCGCTGCCGATCATGGTGGCCGGGGGCGCCGTCGCCGGGGCCGCGTGGGCGATCGTGCCTGCACTGCTGCGGGTGCGGTTCGGAATCGACGAGGTGGTGACCACGCTCCTCCTCAACCCCGTCGCTCTCCTCCTCGTCAACGGGCTGCTCCATGGCCCATGGCGTGACCCCGTGACCGGGTTCCCGGAGTCGCCGCGCATTGCCGCCTCCGCGGAGTTTCCGACCCTCATCGAGCGCTCGCGCCTGCACCTCGGCTTCCTCCTCGCCCTCGTCGTCATTGCCGCGGCCTGGTACATCCTGGCGCGGACGCCGGCCGGGTTGCGGCTGCGCGCCACCGGACTGAGTCCGCACGGCGCGCGCTTCGCCGGCATCAACGTCGGCGCCACCCTGCTGGGCGCGGCCCTGGTGAGCGGCGCCATCGCCGGCATCGCCGGCGTGAGCGAGGTGGCCGGCATCCAGAACCGGCTGACCGGGGGCCTCTCACCGGGCTATGGCTACACCGGAATCGTCGTCGCCACGCTCGGCACGCTCGCCATGCCCGGCGTGGCCATCGCCGCGCTCTTCCTGGGCGACCTCACGGTCGGCGCCAGCTCGGCGGCCCGGTCGCTCGGCATCCCGTCGCAGCTCGGCGCCGTGGTGCAGGGCGTGCTGCTGCTGACCACCGTCGCGCTCCTCGCCGTCCGTCGTCATCGCACGCGACCGGCCGACGCGGCGGGCGGCGGGCGGCCGGGAGGCACCGCCGACATCGCCGCCGAGGTCAGCGCGTGACCTTCTTCGTCGACCTGTTGGCGGCCACGCTGCGCAACGCCACCCCGCTCGTGTACGGGACCGTCGGCGAGACGTACACCGAGCGCAGCGGCGTGCTCAACCTCGGTATCGAGGGGACGATGTACGCCGGCGCCTTCGCCGCCTTCGCCACGGCGTGGGCCACGGGCTCGCCGCTGCTCGGGCTGGTCGCCGCGATCGGGGTCGGCATCGCGGCCGGTGCGGTCATGGCGCTCATGACGGTCACGTTCGGCGCCAACCAGCACGTCTCCGGCATCGGTCTCACCATTGGCCTCATCGGGCTCAGCGAGTTCGCGAATCGGCTGATTTTCCAGGGTGGCGACCTCCAGCGCATCCAGCCGATGCCGAGTCTCAACCCCCTGGCCGGCCTCGGCGACATCGGCGGCATCTTCAACCAGTACGGGCTCACCTGGGTGGCGTTCCTCGTCGTCGTCCCCGCCGCATGGTGGGTCCTTCAGCGCTCGACCTTCGGCCTCGAGATCCGGGCCGTGGGCGAGAACCCCGAGGCGGCGGACGCCGCCGGCGTCAGCGTCGTTCGCACCCGCTACCTGGCGCTCATGATCGGCGGCGCGCTCATGGCCATCGGCGGTGCGTTCTTCACGCTCGCGCTGCTGGGCAGCTTCACCCTGGACATCATCGCCGGGCGCGGCTGGGTGTGCGTGGCGCTGGTGATCTTCGGCCGGTGGCGCATCGGTCGCGGCGTGCTGGGCGCACTCCTCTTCTCGCTGATCTTCTCGCTGCAGTTCCGCCTGCGCATCCTGCCGGAGTTCGCGAACCTGCCGTTCGAGGTGCTCCTGGCGCTCCCCTACCTCGTCATCATCGGCGCCCTGGCGCTCTCCGGCCGCAACGTCGCCTACCCGGGCGCCTACCTCAAGCCGTATCGCCGCAGCTGAACTGGAGGAGGACCGATGGAGAGCCACGAGCGCGACCTGGCCGGCCTGCGACACGCCATCGAGGAGGCGAAGGTCGGGCGATCGGAGGGCGGCGTACCGATCGGTGGCGCGCTCATCGCGGACGACGGGACGGTGCTGGCCGTCGGACACAACCGGCGCGTGCAGGACAACAGCGCCATCCGCCATGGCGAGACCGATGCCCTGGAGAACGCCGGCCGCCTCCCGGCATCGGTCTACCGGCGCTCGACGATGTACACGACCCTGTCGCCGTGCGACATGTGCACCGGCGCCATCTTGCTCTACGGCATTTCCCGGGTGGTGATGGGCGAGAACCGCACCTTCGTGGGCGGCGAGGACTACCTGCGCCGGCGCGGCGTGGAGGTGATCAACCTCGACTCGCACGAGTGCGTCGACCTCATGAACGAGTTCATCGGCGCCCACCAGGAGATCTGGAACGAGGACATCGGCGAGGAGTGAGCTCCCAATTGGTGCGTTCCGGTCCGATCGAACATGCCGCATGAGGGACCACCGGTCCCTCCGGTGGTCCCTCCAGCGTGATTGGGCGTCGCGATCAGCTGATCGTGATCGCGTCCCACTCCGCCTCGGTGAGCACGGACTGCAGCCAGTCGTGCACGGCCTGCGTATCGGTCCGATACGCGAAGTCCGTACCGCGGCAGTAGGCATTCAGGCCGAACGACGTTACCGCGACGACGACGTTCGTATCGGCCGGGTAGAACACCGGACCGCCCGAGTCGCCCGAGCAGGTGCCGCCACGGCCCCCGCCGTTGCCGCTTGTCTGGAGGTTGAACCCGGCATTGTTGCCGGCCTTGACATTCACGAGCTTCGACTCGGCCATGAGGCGCGAACGGAACGACTCGACGGCCACCGGGCTCGAGTACGACAGACCATAGCCGCTGACGGTGAACGTGACGTCCTGGCGGCCGCGCTGGCGGTCGTACAGGTGGTTCAGGCTGCCGACTGCCGCGAGCTCGCCGTATTCGTCGAGGTGGATCGGCTGGTCGAGGATGGCAACGCCCACGTCCTGGATCTCCGGGAAGCCGGCGAAGTCATCGAATCCCATGTTGTGCATCTCGGTCCCGGTCGCGCAGGTCACGCCGAGCGTCCCCTCGGCGCAGTACTCGGGATAGCCGCTCACGAGGTCGAGCTGCGTCGCCGGATCGTAGTTGGCACCGGCGTCCTGCTGGAACCAGATGCG
>JBHENV010000174.1:0-5678 GCA_046261895.1 Candidatus Limnocylindria bacterium | reverse complement strand
CCGTCCGTTTCAGCAATCGCCAGGAGCGCGCCATCGGGGCTGATGGCGAGTGATGGGTCGTTCTCGAACTCCATCGTCAGCGTTGTCCCGGCGCTGAACGGCCGTCCGAGGCGGCGGCCGCCGGAGACGTCCCAGGCCATCACCGAGCCGTCGAGGCTCACCGTGTATGCGGTCACCTCGTCGTCCAGCGCGGCTATGGCTGGCGCGAAGACTCTGCCGTTGTGTCCGCTCAGCGTCTCCCGCAGCTCGCCGGAAGCCGTGTCCCACACCAGCGCCACGCGATCGTCGCCGCCGCTCACCAGCGTCCGACTGTCCGGGCTGAACGCGACGCCCGTCACCGCCGCATTGTGGCGGCCATGCACGTCCCGTGCGCGTCCGGTCGCGAGATCGAACAGCGTGATGGCGCCGTCGCGATGTGCGAGCGCCATCGTCCCCAGATCGGGCGCCACGGCAAACGGCTTCGCCTCGCCGTCGCCCTCGGTTCGCATCAGGCTCGTCGGCTCATCGCGCCCGGGCTGCCACCACGCATAGGTGATCGGCCCCGCGAAGAGCTGCGCCGAGTCGGCCGGGAGCGGGCCATCGCGAAGCAGCGTCAGGAGATGGCCGCTGGCGAACTGATACACGTCCACGAAGCTCATCCCGTCCGGTGGCTGGAGCTCCGCCACGAGCTCGCTGGTCTCCGTATCGTGTATCGAGAGCGAGCTTCCATCGGGCGCGATCACGCTGATCGTCGTCAGGTCCGGCGCCACGGACCCGGTCAGGCCGTCGAGCAACTGGACCGTCGCCGTCTGCTCCCCGGTCGCCGGGTCGAAAACCTCGAGAGCGGGCGGTATGCCGTCGCCGCGATACAGCACGAGGACCACCGACCCATCAGCGGCAAAGAACGCATCGTCGCCCACGAACTGCTCCATGACCTCCCCCGTGGAGGCGTCCACCAAGGCTACGGCGGCGCCGTTGTTGACGACCACCAGGCGATCCCCGGCGGGGTTCGCCACCACGCGCAAGAGTCGTCCCGGAAGGGGCCGCCAGATGCCGATGGCCTGCGGGCTGCGAACGAGGGCGGCGAGGAGGTTGCCGTTCGTCTCGGCCGAGTCGTGTAGCTCAGCGCCCTGTCGTGCCAGCAGGAGTGCCAGGTCGAGATCCTTCTGCACCAGGGCCTGCGCTCCGAGCCGCTGCGCATCGGCGGCCGTGGCCGCTCCCTCGGCCAGTGCCCGCTGCTCCTGCGCAACGGTTGCCTCCTGCTCTGCCTGGCGGCTCTGCAGGACCGCCACCACGCCGGCTGCCAGCGACACCGCGAACAGGAGGCCGACACCGCCCAAGAGCAGGCGCAGCCTGCGGTTCGTCCGTCGCTGGCGATCCGCCTCGCGCTCGTTCGCGGCTCGGCTCTCGTTCACGAACTCGCGTTCGAGCTCGTTGAGCTCGAACGTATGCACCGTGGTCCAGTCCAGTGCAGATGCGAGGCGCGCACCACGGTACAGCTCGCCGGGCTCTCGGCCGGCGGCCGCCCATTCCTTGGAGGCATCGGTCAGGTGAGACCGCAGGCGGCGTCCCTCACGATCCTCCTCGAGCCACGTGACCAGGCGGGGCCATTCCCGGAGGAGCGCCTCGTGGGCGATCTCGACCGTACCCTCGCCGATCGTGAGCAGCCGCGCATCGGTGAGGACATCAAGCACGCTCTGAATATCGGCATTGGTGCTGGCGTCGAACTCGGCGAGCGGCACCCGTCGGCGTACCGCGGTTTCTCCTTCGCCCGCGGAGAGGCGCAGCAGCACGCTGCGCGCGACCGCCTGCGCATCGACAGACAGCTGCCCGTAGGCATCCTCGGCGAGCCGTGCGACGGCACCGCGAACGCCACCGGTGGCCGCGTATGCGTCCGCGCGGATGACCCTGCCATCGCGCCGTTGCCACAGTTCCAGGAGCGCCGTCGACAGCAGCGGCAGGCCCCCCGGCTCGTCGACCACCTCAGTGACCAAGGCGTCGACGAGTGCGGGCTCGATCCGCACACCTGCACGGGCCGCAGGCTGCTCGACCGCCCGCCGGTACTCGTCGGCCGTCATCGGTCCGACCAGCACGTGGTTGGCAGCCAGCAGCTCCGCCAGCTCTGGGTGGCTGGCGCAGCGGCCGTAGAAGTCCGCGCGGATGGCGACGATGACGACGACGCGAGCGTCAAGCGCAGCGGACGCGATGGAACCGACGAAGCGTGCCCGCTCCTCGGCGTCGCGACACACCGTGAACACTTCCTCGAACTGATCGATGACGACCAGCAGCCGGCCATCGTCCGGCAGGGCGGCGACGGCTGCGCGGAGCGGATCGTCATCAGTCTCCAGCCGCGGACGGAGCGCCTCGGGCAGCGCCGCGTACAGCGCCCGGTCGAGCTCACGGAGCGGCCGCTCACCGGGGCGCAGCAGCACGCGCGTCCACTGCTCGCTGCCCGGGAGCACGCCGGCATCGAGGGCGGGCACGAGCCCGGCGCGGATGGCCGATGATTTCCCGCTCCCCGATGGCCCGACGACGCCCAGGAACGCCGCCCCCGCGAGTCGCCCGATGAGCTCCGCGGTCAACCGCTCGCGACCAAAGAAGAAGCGCGCGTCCCCCACGTCGAAACTGGCGAGACCCTTGAAGGGAGAGGCGTCCGTATCGGCTGTCGAGCTCGCGCCGTCGCGGGCGTAGAGCGAGGCACGGTCGCGTGCCCGCTGGAGATCGATGACGTTCGATGCGAGGTCGGCCTCGATCCGCCGCAGCGAGCTGCGCCCGGCAGCCGCCAGCGACACGTTCTCGCCCACCCGGCGCGCCGTCTCGCCGCGCACCCACTCTGCCGCCAGCTCGTGCAGGCGGCCGGGCAACCCGTCGGACGCCTCGAGCATGGCGCGCGCCGGCAGCTGACGGGATGGGTCCTCGGCGTACAGCGCGGCGAGCTCGCGCACCGCAGCCTCGTCCAGCGGCTCCAGCGCCTGGTGCAGCCCAGCCCCGCGGTCGACCGCCCTGCGGACCAGCTGAAGGACCGCTTCGGGTATCTCGCCGTCGCGATACGCGGCGATGAGCAGGAGGGGCCGCGCGGCGAGCGCATCGATCGTTTCGGAGAGTGCGTGCAGGTCAGCGCTGTCCGCGGCGTCGAGATCGTCGAGCACGAGAAGCATCGGATCGCGGGCGTCGGCGAGGCGGGCGAGGGCGGCGGCGACGTCATTTCGTTCACTGCATCGCACGTAGCTGGTGGGTGCGCCGTCGGACGCGGCGAGTGCCGCGGGCTCCGCCAGCAGCCGGGTCTTCCCCACGCCCACCGCCCCGGAGACGAACACGGCCTGGCCCGGCCGCCGGCGCGCACGCCGCCACGTCCATCGCAGCCATCGTGCCTCTCGATCGCGTCCGACGATCGGCGTCAGCGGGTCGAGCTCGGGCGGGAGCTCACCAGGGACCGAGCTGTCGCCTGGGACGCCTGCCACGGGCGCGACGACGCCGTCGTCCCGCTCCTCTGGCAGAACCACCATCGCTGCGACCGGGCGGTCGATCCCCTTCAGATTGACGTCGCCGCGCTCCACGAAGCGCAGGCCGTGGACGGCGCCCGCCAGGTGCGTTACCCCCTGGCTGACGAGCACCTCGCCGGGTCCCGCCTGCGAACACAGCCGTGCCGCCAGGTTGAGCGCCGCGCCTCGGTAGCCGGCTTCGACCGGTACCGCCTCACCGGCGTCGAGCCCGATGCCCACCAGCAGCGGTACCCCTGGCCGGCGGGCGACCTCGTCGCCGAAGGTCTGTTGGAGCTCGACCGCCGCTCGCAGCGCTTGGCGTGCCGACGGAAAGACAGCCAATGCCTCGTCGCCACGGAGCTCGATCACCTCGCCGTCGCGCGCCTCGACGCCCTCCCGCACGATCTCAGCGAACGTTGCGGCCAGCCGGGCGGCGGCCTCGTCGCCGCGACTGCGAGTAAAGCTCGTGTAGCCGCGGATGTCCGCGATCAAGAACGTCAGGATCCCGCCGGCGAAGGCAGCGGTTCGCGACGGGAGTGGCTGGGTGCTCATGCCGTCAATGGCAACGCTGACTCATTCTGCGGGGCCTCTCTCACCATCCCCTCGATCCTCTGGCGCCGAGCCCGCAGTGTGCATCTCGGCTGACCCAGTGGCAAGGCGCCAGGCCGCACTCGCACGAGCCCAATGACGGCGTCGGGTGAGCCGACCAGGTCGGCTCATCAACTCGCGCGAGCGGGCCGGCCGTCGCCACGCGCGAAGCGGATGACGTCATGGAGCGGCATCCCGCGGCCTTCCGCCGTGGCGGCTTCGTAGCGCTCATCGCCAAGTGCGGGCCGCGCCCGCTCGGGCACGCTCGGGAGGCCCATGAGTTCCAGGCTCGGCGTCCCGCCGAGGCGTTCACCGAGCTGCGCCTGTGCGCCGTCGAGCACGGCGGCACGCTCAGGGTTCCCTTGCAGCAGCGCGAGATCCGCAGGTTGTCGGTCGGGAGCAGCGCGGCGGTGGCGGCGCTGACGAGGACCTGGCCTCCGTGGCCGGCGGCGGCGATACGGGCGGCGCGGTGCACGTCGGCGCCGACGTAACCCTCGTCGGTCAAGTGCGGGGTGCCAGTGTGGATGCCGATGCGCACCCCGATTGGTCCGGGGGCCAGGGCAGCGGTCGCCTGTTCGGCGGCGGCCAGAGCGCCGGGCGCTGTCAGGAAGGCAACGAAGAAGGCGTCGCCCTGGGTGTCGACCTCGACCCCGCCGTGAGAGACGAAGGCCTCGCGTAGGACGCGGCGGTGCTCGGCCAGCGCCTCGGCGTATTCCTCGGAGCCCAGGGCGTGGAGCAACTTCGTCGAGCCTTCCACATCGGTGAAGAGAAAGGTGACCGTGCCAGACGGAAGATTGCGCGTCACGCGGCGATCATGCACGAGCCGAAGTCGTCCAGCCACTCCTGCTCGGGTTCCTCGATCTGCAGCTCGGCGCGAGTCTCGTCGCCGGCTGGACGGCTCCGTTGATCGCGATGCAGCCGGTGCCCCGATCAGGACTGGCGGCACCGCGACGGACGAGCCGAGGCGGCCACCGACCGCGTCAAGCTGGGTCGTGGTAATGGAACTGCTGGGATTTAGATGATCTCGACTTGCATGATCCTAATTTGGCTCGGCCTGTGAACGGCTCTGGCCCGAGAAAGCAGCCGTTACGAGTGTCAGCGATTTAGAGCGCCGCGCCGTCTGGTTCTACGGATGCCCGGACGTACAAGAGGGCAGCCGGTCGAGGCATCAGCCGCACGAGCGGCGGGTCGGCAGGATCGTCGATGGCGACCAGCGCGACGCCGTGATCGTGATGGCGGGCGGTGTGGGCCCCAGCGTCTCTCACGGGACGGACGCCGCGGGCGGCGATCAGCGTTCCCGTCTCGCCGGGCGCTGTTGTCGAATCGGCGGCGCCGGGCATACTGGCCTCGATGGTGCGCCGCCGAGCTCCACAGAGCAGCCTGGCTACGGTCCTCTTCGTGGACGTCGTCGACTCGACGCCCATCGCTTCGTCTGTCGGTTGGCCTGCGTCGGAGAATCCGGGTGCGGATGCCCGGGGGAAGCCCTATTGTTTCCTGAGCGGCGCTCAGGTCAGCAAGCGGGATCGGAGTGCCTGAATCCGCTCGTACGACTCGTCGATGCGCGCCTCCGAGATGCGGCTGGACTGCACCGAGCCGATCAAGGCGCCGACGACGCGCTCCATGTCCGCG
>JBHENV010000173.1:0-4004 GCA_046261895.1 Candidatus Limnocylindria bacterium | reverse complement strand
GAGCGGCAGCACGTGGTCGGCGCCGTGGCCGGGGCTGCCGTGACGATGCCGCCAGCGCTCGTCGTGCGGCAGGAGCCGCTCGAGCGCCGCGAGCAGGTCCTCGTCCGATCCGGCCCCGATCTCGACGACGACGATCGCGGCGGTGGCGTGCGGGACGAACACGGTCAGCAGCCCGTCGCCTCCATCGGCGACATCGGTCAGGAAGGCGACGCACTCGTCCGCCAGGTCGACCAGGACTGGAGCGAGGCCGGTTTCGATAGACAGCTCTCGCGTCTTCATCGGCGCAACGCTAGCAGCCGCTGGTCACACGCAGGGTGTCCCTTGTCGCCTGCGTGACGCTCGCGTCCGTGGCGCACCAGGCACAGGCGACCAGCGTCAGGAGGGCGAGCATCGCGCGCAGGCTGGTCATGGCGTGGCGTAGCTGTGCTCGCCGACGAAGAAGAGCCCCGCGCCGATGTAGGTGAAGAGCACGCCGGCGAAGCCGAGCACGATGAGCCATGGGGCGAGCCGTTCCCATCGATCCCGCCGCCCGGCGACGTGCAGGTAGCCGCCGAAGACCAGCCACGTGGCCGCCGCCGCGAGCTCCTTGGGGTCGTTGGTCCAGTACGACCGCCAGGCGAGGTTGGCCCAGACCGAGCCGAGCGCGATCGCGATGGTGAGGATCGGGAAGGCGATCAGCACGGCACGGTGCCCGATGGCGCGTGCCGCCTCTGCCGATGGCAGCATCGCGATGTGGCCGCCACTGCTCGACTGGCCGATCTCCGCCGCCGCCGCCACGAACGCGACGCCGCTGACCGCGTAGGCGAGCACGGCGGCACCGACGTGGACCGTCAGCAGGAGCGGTTGCTGGAGGGCGGGAACGAGCGGATCGATGCGGTCGTCGAGGCCGAGCGCGAAGCCCACCAGGCCTGCGGCAAGGAGCGCGATGAACGGCGCGAGGCCCTCGAGCGGCTGGGCGCGCGACAGTGCGAGATGCGCGCCGATCAACGCGGCGGCGAAGGCGAGGCTGAACTCGTGGAGGTTCGACCACGGTGCATGACCGACCAGGATGGCGCGAACCACGAGCGCGCCGACCAGGAGCGTGCATGCGACCAGGAGCCCGATCGCCGCTCCGCGGCGCAGGAGGGCAGGGGAGCGACCGTATTCCACGACGGTCGATCCGCCCACCGCGAGCGGCTGGCGTCCGAGCCCCATCAGGATGGCGCCGAGACCGACGGCCGCAGAGGCCAGAAGGACAGCGAGTGCGGAGATGATCAGGAAGGACAGAAGGCTGGTCATCGGCCGATCCCGACCGGTGTCAACCGGTCGTCAGGTGAGCTGAGCGACGTCGGCGACCCCGGTCCGGGTGCCGCATCGGTAGCAGGACGCGTCGCCGGCCATGAGGGTTGCGCCACAGTTCGAGCAGTCGAGCGACAGGTCACGCTCGCAGCTGGTGCAGAAGCGGGCGCCGCTGGGGAACTGGAGCTGATCGAAGGCGCAATACGGGACGCCGCGCGGATGCTCGGCCGCCGTTGCGTCATCGCCACCGGACGGCAGCGCGACGACCGGCTGCTCGCTGTGCCGTTCAGCGACGCCCACCTGGCTGACCCGCAGGTAGCCGATGACCAGCCAGAGCACGTACAGCCCGAGCAGGCCGAGTAGGGCGAGGGGAAAGAAGAACCCCAGGCGGTTGCCCCAGTCGGTCGAGAGCCAGTCGGCGACGTCGCGGATCAGGTCCATGGCGGGCCGATTCTAGCATCGGCTACACTCCGCCGAACACGCCAGCGAACCGATGCCGATGCCACGACCGCGCCTCGATCCACGCTCGCCGCTGACCGAGCTCCACGTTCACCTCGGAGCCGCGGTGACGCCGGCCATCATGTGGGGCATCGCCCACGCCCAGGGCATCCGGCTGCCCACCAAGGACTACTGGGCGTTCCGCGACCTGATCACGGTCGGGCGCCGGAGGCGCAGCTTCGAGGCCTACCTCGACCTCTTCCATTGGACCGAGCTGATCCAGTCGAGCCCGATCGCCGTGGAGCGCAGCGTGTACGAGGTGATCGGCGGGGCATATCGCAAGAACAATGTCACCGGCCTCGAGCTGCGCTTCAACCCGATGAAGCGAAACCGCGGCGGCGAGCAGGATCTCGATCACATCATCGCTGCGGCCGTACGGGGCATGGATCGCGCCATCCTCGAGTATCCGCAGGTCCGGGCCGGCCTCGTCTTCTGCCTGGACCGATCGTTCGCGCCGTCCCTCAACGAGATCATCGCCTCCAAGGCGATCAGCTGGCGCACCCGCGGCGTCGTGGGCATCGACATCGCCGGTCCCGAGACCGACAGCTTCAGGATCGCCGACTACGCCGGCATCTACGCCGAGTGCCGGCGAGCCGGACTGGGGCTGACCGTTCACGCCGGCGAGGTCGGCGGGGCGGACGAGGTGCGAGAGGCGCTCGAGACGCTCGAGCCGGATCGCATCGGACATGGCGTCCGCAGCGCCGATGATCCGCGGGTGCTGGACATGCTCCGCGAGCGCGGTACGGTGCTGGAGGTCTGCCCCAGCTCGAACCTGAACACCCGCGTGCTGCGCAGCATCGGCGAGCTGCGGCGCGTGGTCCGCGCGCTGGTCGACCACGACGTTCAATTCACGATCAGCACCGACGGCCCCGAGATGCTTCGTATCTACCTGCGAGAAGAGCTGAATCTGCTCATGCGCCACGAGATCCTGTCGATGAACGAGGTGCTGCATGCCATCGGCGTCGGCGCCGGGGCCAGCTTCCTGGATCGCGCGCCGACCATCGAGACGTCGGTCGGCGGTCGGGTCGACACAGGGTTCGACGGTGCGGCGATCGCCGTCGAGGTGGGCATCTAGAACCGTATACTCCCGGCCGTGTCATCGATCTGGCGACCGGTCCGCGAGCGCGCCCCGGCACGGAGCCTGATGGTCATCGTCGCCCATCCCGGCGACGAGGCGTTCGGCTTCGGGGGAGCGATCGCCAGCGCGGCGGCCAGCGGCGCGTACGTCGTCGTCGTGTGCGTCACCCGCGGTTGGTTCGACGCTCGCCTGACCGTCGCATCGCCGCTGCCCGGTGGCAAGAATCGCGATGCCAAGACCGACGCCATCAACTGGCGGAACATCGACACCGTTCGCGAGGACGAGCTTCGTCGCTCGGTCGCCGTCCTCGGCGTTCGGGTCGTCCGCATGCTCGACTATGCCGAGGGCGACCTCGACCGCGAGGACTACGACAACCTGGTCGGCCGCATCGTCGAGCCGATCCGGATGCATCGGCCAGAGGTCATCCTCTCGTTCGGCCCCGATGGCGTGACCGGGGACAGCGACCACGTCGTGCTCTCGCGCGCCGTGCGCGCTGCCTACGAGCGGGCAGCTGAGCCGCTCGCCTACGAGGACGACCTGGAGGAGGACCAGGTCGCCTGGCGCGCCGCCAAGCTCTACGACCTCGTCGTGCCACAGAGCGCGCTCGCCGCCCTGGGTGACCGACTTCCCGTGGACGGCTACGAGACGACGAAGGAGCCGACGGTCGCCCTCGAGCTTGGCGAGCTGGCCCGGCTGAAGCTCGCGGCGATCGGCCGCCACGTCTCCCAGACCGGATCGGGGGGACCCTTCCACGACTGGGGTTCGGATGTGCGGGATGCCTGGCTTGGCACCGAGCATTACCGTCTGGCCGCGTCCGCCTTGCCGGCGCCGGTCGACGGCGAAGCCTCCCTCTTCGACGGGTTGACCTGACCGTCCATTCGCCCACTGACTACTGGGCGGCTCGAACTCAGGCGTTCTCGCGTGCTCGCCCATGGATCAGTGAGCGTGAGACGGACGTCCAGAGCGCCCGGTTGGGCCTTCTGAGGCTGCCTGCCAGTCACCCCGCGAATGACTGACCGGATATCGGTGGCTCCGGGACCGATACCACGCACCTGGTGAAGATCCGGACCGCATTGCGCGACACGGAGCAGCCAGGTCAACAGAGGTTGTGTGAAGGTCGGCCCCGGCTCTGCTACGCTCAGAAGGCCGC
>JBHENV010000172.1:0-8574 GCA_046261895.1 Candidatus Limnocylindria bacterium | reverse complement strand
CCCGTAGGAGTCTGGGCCGTTCTCAGTCCCAGTCTGGCTGATCATCCTCTCAGACCAGCTACCGATCGTCGCCTTGGTGAGCCGTTACCCCACCAACTAGCTAATCGGACGCAGGCCCCTCCGGAAGCGAATTGCTCCTTTAGACGGCGAAATGAATCGCCGGCCACATGCGGTATTAGCCACCCTTTCGGGCAGTTATTCCCCACTTCCGGGTAGGTCACCTACGCGTTACTCAGCCGTCCGCCACTAGGTAACCATCGAGCAAGCCCGATGGCACCTCGTTCGACTTGCATGTCTCATGCACCCCGCCAGCGTTTGTCCTGAGCCAGGATCAAACTCTCCGTACAAAACGAAACCAGTGGTTGTGCCCCCCAGAAGATCTGGTACGGCTGCTCCACCGGTTAAGAGTTCGACGTTGTCCCGCTGACTCGTGTGGATTCCTGTCACTCTTCAGCTGGTAAGCCCCCAAGCCAATCGGCTCGGTTGCCGGTCGCTTGGCTTCGTTCGATTCGAGTACTCCCAATGAGGCTACTCCGGGGACGAACTCGCGATGCTCATGCTGCTCGACCGCTGGGTCGCCGTTCATGATCATCGGCCGGCTTCCACCGGCACGAACACGGACTATAGGACACGGGGTCGGACGCGTCAAGCCAGGTCGTCGGCCGCTCAGGAGCCCGGTTCGGCCGTCAGCGCTCGATCGCGCGACGCCCCTGCAACGAGCGGAACAGGGTCACGTCGTCGGCGTACTCGAGGTCGCCGCCGACCGGCAGCCCGCGCGCGATGCGGGTGACGCTCGGGACATGGGCACCGAGCAGATCCGCCAGGTACATGGCGGTCGCCTCCCCCTCCAGGTTCGGGTTCGTGGCGAGGATCACCTCGTCGGTCCCACCCTCGGTGATGCGAACGAGCAGCTCGCGCGTGCGGAGCCGTTCGGGTCCGATGCCGTCGATCGGGCTGATGGCGCCGTGCAGGACGTGATAGCGGCCACGGAACGCCCCGGTGCGCTCGATGGCGAGCACGTCGAGCGGCTCCTCGACCACGCAGATGCGTGCCACATCGCGGCGCGGGTCGGCGCAGATCAGGCAGGGATCGACGCCCGCTTCGGTGATGTTGCAGCAGACGCTGCAGTAGGCGACGTCCTCCTTGATCGACACGAGGGCCGCCGCCAGGGACCGAGCATCGTCGCTGGACGCCCGCAGCACGTGATAGGTGAGGCGCTGGGCGGTCTTCGTGCCGATCCCGGGCAGCTTGCTGAACTCTTCGATGAGCCGGGCGACCGGCGCGATCAGGCCGGCCATCCGCCGCTCAGCGCAGGCCCGGCAGGCCCGGCATTCCGGGAATGCCCATGCCGCCGGCGATCGAGCCCATGCGCTCGCGCTCCAGCTCCTTGCTGCGGCCGATCGCCTCGTTGATGGCGGTCATCACCAGGTCCTGGAGCATCTCTGCCTCGTCCGGATCGATCGCGGATGGGTCGATCTCGACGCTCCGCACCTCCTGCGCACCGGTGATGACGACGCGCACGGCGCCGCCGCCGGCAGTGGCCTCCAGCGTCGTCTCGGCGAGCTCCTGCTGGACCTGCGCCATCTGCGCCTGCATCTGTTGCGCCATCTTGGCGATCTGGCCGATGTTCACGGAGGGTGTTCCTCGTTCGATGGGGGGATGGTCAGCGCACCTCGGGCGCGTCGACGAGCTCGCCGCCGGTGATCTTGAGCACGCCCTCGAGCAGGGCCTGGGCCTCGCGATCGTCCGGCGCAGGCGCGATCGCCTGTTCGACGGTGAGCGGCTCGAGCTCGAGGTTGCTTGCCACACACTCGATCGCGAACGAACCGCCGAACATGTCGCTCAACAGTGCCTCGATGGCACCCGCTCGCTGGGCGATGCGGGAGCGCATGAACTCGCGTCCCTCGGGAAACGCAAGCGTAAGCCTCGCCCCGTCACGGACGACCGGCCGGCATTCGCTGAGCAGTGGCTTGATGACCGGCGTGGCGCGGGCGACGACCTCGGCCCATCGGGCACGGAGGTCGGCCACGTCGCCGGAAGCGGCGGAGGACACCGCCACCGGCGGGGCGGACGGCGTCGACGTGGCCGGCGGGGCGGGTGGCGGCGTTCGTTCGGCCCGCGGCGATGGCGCGGGCCGCCTGGCCGCCACGCGGTGGGGGTGGATCGTGCCAGGCGAGGGCGCCTGCGCGGCCACTGCCGATGCCGATGGCGCCGATACGAGCTGGGCTGCGGTCTCGACGCTCAACAGCTCGAGCATGAGGCGGGCACGGCCCTCACGGGCCCCGACCCCGGCGGCCTCCGCCAGGGTTCGCAGGATCGTGGCGAGCCGGCGAGCCGCAGCCGGATCGGAGGCTGATGCGAGAAGCCGCCGCCGCGCCTCTCCCTCCGCTTGTGATGCGACCTGCGCCATGTCGCGGCCGGCATCGGCGAGCTCGGTGACGCGGTCGAGGGCGGCCGGCGTATCGGCGGCAACATATGCGTCGACCAGCGAGGCGATGACGGCGTCGTCGGCAAGGCCGACCGCCTCGCGAACGTCGGACGCGGTGACGCGATCGGACGCGAAGGCGAGCACCTGGTCGAGGATGGACTCGGCGTCGCGCATCCCGCCATCGGCGAGCCGCGCGATCAGGGCGAGAGCCTCCTCGTCGGCCTCTGCCCCCTCCGCGGCAACGATGCGCGTGAGCTTGGCCACGATGGTGGAATCCGCCATGCGTCGAAAGTCGTGGCGCTGGGTACGGCTGATGATGGTGGCCGGGACCTTGTGCGTGTCGGTGGTGGCCAGGATGAAGACGATGTGGTCGGGTGGCTCCTCGATCAGCTTGAGCAGCGCGTTGAAGGCGTGCGTGCTCAGCATGTGAACCTCGTCGATAATGTAGACCCGTTTGCGCAGCTCGGATGGCGCGGTCAGGGCACGCATGACGAGGTCGCGGGCATCCTCGACCAGGCCGTGGCTGGCGGCATCGATCTCGATCACGTCAAGCGCCCGGCCCTCACGGATCGAGACGCAGGCGGGGCAGGCGTCACACGGCTCGCCGTCGTCCCCGATGGCCGTGCAGTTGATCGCCTTGGCCAGGATGCGAGCGGTCGACGTCTTGCCGGTGCCGCGTGGCCCGACGAAGAGGAAGGCATGCGGAAGGCGGTCGCCGCTGACGGCGCGCCGCAGCGTGGTCACGATCGGATCCTGGCCGACGAGCTCGCCGAAACGCTGCGCGCGGAACCGCCGGTAGAGCGCACGGTGATCGACCACGGGGGCGATTTCGGAAGCGATGTTCATCGCTGGGGCGGCGGCATGACGCGCCCTACCGTACACCGATCGGGCGGAGTTGATGAACGGTCGTGCACCCGGTGTCGATCAGCACCAGCTCGCACTCGCCAACGCGCCCGGCTCCAGCCAGGTTCTCCCGCGGCACCCGGAGGCGATCGCTTACCGCTGCTTCCTTCCGGACCTGACGGGGTTCACGGACCTCCGCTGCGCGGGACCCGACTCTCAACGTCGGACGCGGTGGTGGTGGGCGAACGGTGCTGCCCTCGACCGGGAGTTCAGCTCCGCTGTAGCGGTTTGCGGATACAGGGCACCGCTAGTTCCCCGCCTAGCACGACCGGCCGCGATGGTAGGGCAGGGGGATCGATCGGTCAATCGAGAGGTGGCGGAGAGGGAGGGATTCGAACCCTCGACGGGTTGCCCCGAACGGCATTTCCAGTGCCGCGCCATAGGCCTCTAGGCGACCTCTCCCGAAAACATGTGGCGGAGAGGGAGGGATTCGAACCCTCGGTGCTATTCGCACACCGCTTTTCGAGAGCGGCACCTTAAACCACTCGGACACCTCTCCGTGCCGGTGCGAGTCTAGCGCACTCCCCCATGGCGGACCACGACGACGATCAGACCGATGCGGGAGCCTGGGCCAGGCGTCGCGCCTCGCTCTCACGCACACCCGAGACCACCGAGAGCTGATGCGGGAGGGCGGGATCACGCGCCAGGTTGGTCGCACCGCCGGCCGCGCCCCCCTCTGGGTCGGGCATCGCGAAGACGAGCGCTCGAACCCGGCACTCGAGGAGCGCACCGACGCACATGGCGCAAGGCTCGTGGGTGGTGAAGATGGTCGCCTCCGCCAGGCGCCGGGTGCCGAGCTTCCGGGCGGCGGCCTGGACGGTGAGCAGGACCGCGTGCGCCGTCGGATCCTCACCGAGGGCAACGCGCTGGTGATCCCGGGCGATCATCGCATCGTCGATGATGGCCACGGCGCCGACCGGCGACTCCCCCTCCTCGGCGCCCCGCTTCGCCTCGGCGATCGCCTCGGCCATGTAGAGCTCGTAGTTCATCGGTCCGCCTCTCTCACGGGCGCCAATCAGCGTGACCCGGATGTCGCCGGAGTCTAGCAGAGGGTCGGTACAAATCCTGCAATCGAGATCGGCACTCACCCTGTTACACCAGCACCGGCGATGAGCACGAGCCGCCGGTAGGCTACTCTCGAGACTGCATGACCATGTTCCGCAATCCTCGCTGGCATATCGGCGCCTCGTTCCTGACCCTCGCCGGGGTCTTCGCGCTCAGCCTGACCGTCCCGATCCCATCACTGCCCGATGGCGACCGCCAGGCCGTCCTCGACGAGGTGCGCGAACGTCTCCCGGGCTGGAGCGTCGAGCGCCTCGACCGATCGTGGGAGGGCGCCTACACCGTCGTCACCCTGTGCGCCGGCCGCGAGATGGGCTTCCAGTTCGTACCGGGTCATGGGCTTCCGGCCCGCAACGCGTGGCTGCAGCCGAACGACGAGTACACGCGCGAACGGCTCGTCGGACTTTCGGATCACTGGCGCCACCTCGTCTGGTACGACGAACCCGCGCTGTTCAACACCCTCTCGTGCCACGAGGAGATCGCCGGCAGCGATCGGACCTCGATGGATGCGGGGCGCTTCGACTAGAGGCGTGCCGGCTTGCCGTAACCAAGAAGCCCGGCCAGTGGTCGGGCTTCTGGTCAACCTGCATGCGTCAGACGGTGCTGCGGGAGTCGATCGCTTCCCCTGGCACCATGAAGCCCACAACGAGGAATACTGCTGCCGTCAAGAAGTGCACGATCATCTCGCCTCCACCGAGAGGCATGATCCCGAAACCCTCTGGAGCGAACAGTCCGATAATTCCGAGGAGCAGATATGCGGCCCCGAACACCTTCAGGACCAGGATCGCGGTCGAGGTGCTCATCGATGCATACAGCAGCACCGCTCCAAGCACGACGTGGACGATGTTGGCGACGAAGTTGACGGGCACGAGCCCGAGGACTGCCGCGTCCGCTACCTCCATTCCCTGAACCATGTCCGCCATGGGGCTGATGCCAGGTATGAAGCCCAGAATTCCGACAATGACGAAGACGGCGCCGGACACGAGCGCAACCAATCGAGCGAGTCCCATAGAGTAAACCTCCCTCATGTGCACGGCCCCCCAAGTCTGTTGAAGCCGTCCCTTGCCTAGCATACGAACGCGAGGCTGCGCCGCACGTTCTGTCGCTGATACGGGGAATGGAGACGATTCGCATCAATAGCCGATCAACCGCGTCAGGCCTGCGCTGGACGCAGGCTGACACGATCGCCCTGGCGGGGATCGTGATCGGTGCGGCAATCATGCGGCTCGTCAGCCTGGGGCGCCCGATCGAGCTCGTCTTCGACGAGATCTTCTATGCGCGCGACGCTTGCTGGTACGTCGTCGGAACCGAGAGCGTATGCGGCATCAGCGAGCTGGCCAGCCGGTCGCACCCGCCGCTCGGGAAGTGGCTCATCGGCACCGGGATCGCCGTCTTCGGCTACGCGCCGTTCGGCTGGCGCGTGGCGGTCGCCCTGGCCGGCACCCTGAGTGTCGCCCTTCTCTACATCCTGGCGAGGCGGCTGTTGCGCGGCGTGATCGGCGGCCGCGGCGCGACGATCGGCGCTATCGCTGCCTCGGGCCTGCTGGCAACCGACTTCCTGCACCTCGTGCACTCGCGCGTCGCCATGCTGGATGCGTTCATCGCGCTCTTCGTGATCGGGGCCGTCACGTTCGTGGTGCTCGACAGGGACCGCCTGCGCGAGCGGTCGGGCACATCATGGTGGTGGCGTTCGACGCTCGGGCGGCCGTGGCTGCTGTTGGCCGGCGTCTGCCTCGGCGCCGCGACCGCCACGAAGTGGTCGGGCGCGTACGTGGCGCCCGCGGTGATCGGCCTCGTCGTCGCCTGGGAGATCGGCGAGCAGTGGCGCAGGGACCGCGATGGCGGCCCGTGGGCCGCGTTCAGGACCGCCTTCCGGCACGAGGCGCTGTCGACGATCGTGCTGCTCGGTCTGGTGCCGATCGGTGTCTACGTCGCGAGCTACACCGGTCGCATGCCGGGCAGCATCGTCGCCCCTCCGTGGGAGCTCGGTTCCGTGTGGCGCGGGATCTGGGACCACCAGCAGGCGATGCTCGACTTCCACACCACGCTCGGCGGCGACCATCCCTACCAGTCGAGCCCGTGGTCATGGCCGCTGCTGCGCCGACCCGTTGCCTACTGGTTCAGCGACGAGGGCGGTGCGTATCGGGAGATCCTGGCGCTCGGAAATCCCCTGCTCTGGTGGCCAGGCCTGCTCGCCCTGGTGGCGGTCGGCGTGACCTGGTGGCGCAGCCACTGGGGGCTCGGCCGGCCGGAGCCGGTCGTCCTTGCTTCCGCCGGTGCGACCTACCTGCCGTGGCTCCTCCTCTCGGGCGACCGCAGCCAGACCTTCCTGTGGTACTTCCTGCCGACCGTCCCCTTCCTGGCCCTGGGGATCGGCGTCCTGGCCGCCCATGCCTGGGCGACCCTGAGCGGACGAATCGCGGCGAGTGTCTACGCCATGCTGATCGTGTCCAGCTTCGCCTTCTATCTGCCGCTGCTCACCGCGCTGCCGCTCGAGCCCGACGGCTGGCGCACGCGCATGCTGTTCACCGACTGCGAGCGCCCCGACGCGCCCGCGCCATCACTCCCCGACGACTCGACCAGCCAGGGGTCACCGCCGGACGGCTGGTGCTGGATCTGACGCAGACGACGTTCCCGTGTCCAACGCATCGCGCTCGGCGGCGAGCAGGCGCCCGGTGAGAGGCGCGCTCGTCAGTCCGTGGACCACGACCGAGATCAGGATCGCCACCGCGGTGACGCTGAAGATCGGCCCCGCATCCGCGGGGGTCAGGGCGGCGAAGGCGAAGCCGAGGTAGTAGATGGAGCCGATCCCGCGAATCCCGAACCAGGCGATGAAGAGCCGCTGGGGGAGCATGAGGCCGCTCGGCAGGAGCGCGATCAGCACCGAGAGCGGGCGGACGACGAAGATGAGGCCCGCCGCCACGACCAGCACGGGCCAGCCGAGCTCCAGGAAGCCGCCGATCGGCAGCACGCTGCCGAGGAGAAGCAGCACCGCCAGCTCGGCCAGCTTTTCGACGACCAGCGTGACTTCGTGGAGTCGCTGGTTGACCTCATGGCCGTGCTCGAAGCGACGGAACGCGACGCCGGCCGCGAAGACGGCGAGGAAGCCGTAGCCGCCGGTCAGCTCGGTCGCGCCGTAGACGGCGAAGACGGCGCCGATCGCGATGAATGCGTCGAACGGGTTCGCCAGCCAGCCGCGGTCGATGACCCGGTAGGTGAGCGATGCGATGAGGCGGCCGGCAATCGCGCCGATCGCGATGCCCACGACGACGGCGTAGAGCAGGTCCGCCGTGATCCACTCCAGCCACCAGCTCTCGAAGCTGTCGACACCGCGCTCGAAGGCGAAGAGGGCCAGGATCACGAACGGGAAGGCGAGCCCGTCGTTGAGCCCGGCCTCGGAGGTGATCGCAAAGCGAGCCTCGTCCTCCGGCTCGCGCTGCATCGGGCCGGAGACCTGGACGTCCTCGGCCAGCACCGGGTCGGTCGGCGCCAGGATGGCACCCAGCAGGATGGCGCTCGGCAGTGACATGGCGAGGAGCCACGTGCCGAGCACGGCCATGCCGGCGATGGTGAGCGGCATGGCGATCGCCAGAAGCAGCGCGGTCGTCCGCCAGGCGTGCCAGGTGAGCGGCCGGTCCAGCTTCACGCCGGCCCCGAACAGCGACACGATGACCGCCAGCTCGGCCGCGCGGCTGAAGATCACCGCGTCCTCGATCGGCTCGTACCAATTGATGCCGACGGCGCGGAGCGCCATCCCGGCCAGGACGCCGGCGACCAGGTAGATGAGGGCAGCCGAGAAGGGCCTGCCTCGCTGGACCGACAGGGCAACCGCCCCGGCCAGCACCACGACGCCGGCGACGAGCAGCAGGATCTCGTACAGGCCCGGCTCGAACGACCAGCCGGGAACGCGAGCGATCAGCACACGGCCGATCGTCGCACATCAGGTGATTGGCGTGCCCGAGAGGTAAGGGACACGCGCTGGCAGCACAGACAGTGCGCATACCGATCATGCGCCGCAATCAATGGATGCTGGCAGCGGGAGTAGCGATCTAATGGATGACGACACCTACACGGGCGACGAATGGCAGGATGCGAACCTTATGTACACGTCGGACGGTGCAACCTGCATCGTGTGTGGCACGGAGGCTGTCGCGTGGCCCGAAGGCTTGCACCATGCAGAC
>JBHENV010000171.1:0-9417 GCA_046261895.1 Candidatus Limnocylindria bacterium | reverse complement strand
CCGCCGAGATCAGCCGTTCGCAGCTGTGGCAGTGGCGGAACCATGCCGTCCCGCTCGACGCCGGTGGACCGATGTCCGCGGAGCGCTACTCCGCGATCCGCGACGAGGAGCTGCGCAGGCTCCGAACATCACCCCCCGACTACCCCTGGACCGATGCGGCCGCCCTGCTCGACGAGCTCGTCCTCTCCGATGACTTCGCCGACTTTCTGACCCTGTCGGCATATCCGCGGCTCGGTTGACGGGCGAGCGCATGGCCGGGCCCGCGATCGATGCGCTCCTCTACCTCCTCGACGAGGCATTCGAGGGGACGGGCATCGAGGAGTCGAATGAGAGCCAGGCGCTGCTGACCAACGTGGCGACGGTGACCCCGGCCGAGTGGCGCGCGCTGCCACGGGGCGCTACCCGCACGATCGAGGCGATGGTCATCCACGTCGCCGGCTGCAAGATCATGTACGCCGACTACGCATTCGGGCCGGGAACGAAGCAGTGGGGTACGCCCGAGGTCGAGGGCTGGATCGGCAGCGAAGCACCGATGGCGGAGGCGATCGAATGGCTCCGGGCAGCGCATCGGTCCTTCAGAGAACACCTCCGGGAAGTGACCGATGACGACCTCGACCGGCCACGGATGACGAACTGGGGCGAGCTCCGGCCGACCCGCTGGATCATCGCCGCCATCATCGGCCACGACTTCTACCATGCCGGCGAGGTCAACCACCTGCGCAGCATGCTTGGGACCGATGATCGCTGGCGGTGGCAGCAGTTCGAGGAGCCCGACGGTGGATCATGACCCGTCGTCGGGCCAGAGTCACGCCTGGTCGCGCTTGCGAGCGGTGAGCAGCAGGTATTCCATTCCATGGTGGCCGCCCCCTCGGCGAAAACCCGAGGAGCATGGACCGATGATTAGCGGCATCGGAAGCGGTCCTATGGCCAAACCGCACGCTGGAGTTCACATGCTCAAGGACAGCCAGGCGTTCTCTGGTTTCTCGTCGAATGACATCCCGAAGGCGAAGGAGTTCTACAGCCAGACGCTCGGTGTGGACGTGGGTGAGGAGAACGGCATGCTAACCCTGACGCTGGGTGGCGGGCATAACGTTCTCATCTATCCCAAGGACGACCACCAGCCGGCGACCTATACGACGCTCAACTTCCCGGTCGAGGACATCGACGCGGCGGTCGACGAGCTCACGGACCGGGGCGTCGTCTTCGAGCGCTACGGGGAGGACGCGGGACAGGACGAGCGCGGCATCTCGCGCGGCTACGGACCACCGATCGCCTGGTTCAAGGACCCGGCCGGAAACATCCTGTCGGTCATCCAGCTGGATTCCTGACCGAACCGTGCCGACGGGCGTGACAGACTGCGCCGATGCGAACTGCTGACGCTGTCACCCTCTTCGACCACCTCTACTGGGTTCGCGACACCGTGCTGCGTGCCGCATCCGAGCTGGACCCCGGAGCGTTCACCTCGACCGACACGGTGACCACCCGCGACCTTCGGGCCACGCTCGTGCACGAGCTCGACGTGCAGTGGAGCTGGCGCGAACGATTGCGTGGTGCTGATTGGGCAGAATGGAGTGAGGACGCCGAGCTCAAGGCCGACGACTACCCCACCGTCCAGGCCGTAGTCGAGCACTGGCAACGGGACGAGGTTGAGATGCGTGCCTGGCTCGTCTCCCTGACCAATGCCGATCTCGACGCTCCCCCACCCCGTGACGAAGACTCATTCCCGCTCTGGTACTACGTCATGCACCTGGTCAGTCATGGCATCCAACAATTCTCGGAAGCCGCCGTGCTGCTGACACGCGGCGGGCACTCGCCCGGCGACATCGGCTTCCTCGAGTTCGTCGGCTCGAGAGAAGCCTGAGGACCGTCGCCGAGCGAGGTCGGGAGATCGGTCTAGGACGCGACCGCGAAGTAGATCCCGACGAGATGATTGAGCAAGGCGTCGACCTCCGAGAAGTCAGCAGTGATGTGCTCGATCGCATGCCCGTCGTCAGACTTCGAGCTGCCGTGTGCGCCCCTGCCACCCATGGCGGTGGCGTGATCGAGAACCACCACGTCCTGCGCGTAGATCGTCGCGAAGTCCCCGCTCGCCTTCTGCTCGGCGACAAGCGCGAGTGCCTCTTCGTACTGCTCCTCGGTCAGCTGCGGCAGTCCGAGCTCTCCGGGAATGATGAAGGCCAGGATGATCTCCGACACGCGGCTCCAGCCGTTGCCGGCAGCAGCTTGCTCGTTGCCGCGCGCGCTGCGCGAGTCGTTGAAGCACTCGTGCGCGGCGACGGTGCCGGCGAGGCCCAAGGTCACCACCGACGCAACGACGAAGCTCAGCGTGGCGCGACGAATCCAGGGTTTCCGACTCATAGCTTCCTCCGGAACTAGGGGATGGCGTGGTCCATCCATCCTGCCAAATTCGGTTCACCACGCGCATGCGGCAGATGACGTATCAAAGGATCTTCCGCGACGCGCTCGGCGGCTCCGGAGCGATGCGGACCACGTAGTCGACGAGGTAGGCATCGAAGATCGGCTCGAGATCGGTATCGGTCGAGTCGGTCAGATGGCCGAGCAGCCGCGAGCCGGTGGTGAAGCCATGGCGGTTCTGCGCCACCCATCGGCGCATGGCGCGGAAGAAGGCGTCATCCCCCATCGCTGCGCGGACGGCATTCAGGAACTCGGTGCCCTGGTAGAACACGGCATGGAAGTACCCGTCGCAGCTCGTCCAGTCAC
Source organism: Candidatus Limnocylindria bacterium (assembly GCA_046261895.1). Classification (GTDB taxonomy): domain Bacteria; phylum Chloroflexota; class Limnocylindria; order QHBO01; family QHBO01; genus JACDBZ01. The sequence goes on along the minus strand of JBHENV010000171.1, from coordinate 6,696 downwards.
CACCGGTCGTCCTATCGGCCTCCCAGTCGAAGACCTCGCTGTTGACGGGGCGCGTCGAGCACGCGTTCTCGCCGATGCCCATCAGGTAGCGGGCGCCGAAGTCCGAGAAGCCCTCGTCCAGCCACGGCTCGCGCTGCTGGTCGTTGCCGAGCTGGCCGTAGAACCACTGGTGGGCGACCTCGTGGTAGACGACGTAGGTATCGTCGACCTTGTCCCGCGTCAGATGGATCATGCGCGGATACTCCATGCTGAACCCGCCACCCGATCCGATCTCGGCCAGAACCAGGTCGTCCCACGGATAGTCACCGAACGCCTCTGACAGGCCGAGGAGCGCTTCCGTCGCCCGGTCGGCGGTCACCCCGCCCGGCACGGTCTCGGTGTAGACCCGCACCTCGATGCCGTCGACCGTGCGTTCCGTCAGCCGAAATTGCGGGTTCACCACGAAGCTGAAGTCACGAACGTCGGTCGTCTCGCAGACCCACGGGCTGCCGGTCGATGCCGGTGCCATGACGAGCCCCGGGCAGGCCACCGCGTGGCGGCCGAGCGGCGTCGTCGTCTCGAGCTCCAGCCGGATCCTGTCGGCCGCGAACGAGATCTGCGAATCTCCCAGACCGTACACCTCGTGATCGGTAGAGACGATCGGGAACCATTGGCCGAAGCTGAGGACGCCGTTCTCCATGCTGGTCCGCGCCGTGAACGCGTCCGGGCTGCGCCCGATCGCCAGTTGGAACGGGAGTCGGATGCTTGCCGTGTCGCCTCGCCCCAGGTCATCGAGCGCAAGGCGCAAATTGATCGAGGTCGTCCACTCCGTCTCCACGATCTCACCATCCACCGTGATTGGCTCGTCCATCGTCAGGAACCCGAGCGCTCGAGGGATCACCGACAGGTTGACATGGTCCATCGGCCTGGATGACCGGTTGGTCAGCTCCAGCTCCTCGACCGCATCGAGCCGCCCGGTGCCAACATCCAGGGTCGCCTCGATCGAGTAACGCTGGTCGATCGCCGGTGCGCCGCCCGCATCGAATGCGTCCACCGACGTCGGCGCCAGCACGGATCCGAGCGCCAGTGCGACGCCGAGCAGGAGCGATCGGCCGCGCGGGGACATCGGCCCATGTTGCCCGAGCCAGATTCCGCTGTCATCCTCGTGCACGACCATGACTGCCCGCCGCCTCTCTATGGCCGCCATCTCAGTGGTGCTGCTCTTCGCCATGGGATTCACCGTGGTGCGTGCCAACGTGCTCGGCATGGGGGACCGGTTCGATCGGATGACCGGCCGCATCGAGGCGTTCGTGGATCCACCGCCGGACCGATCGACGATCCCCACCGTGGTCGTGACCGAGGAACCGTCCCCATCCGAGTCGCCGTCCCCGGATCCGACCCTCGCGCCGTCGGCCTCGCCAACGCCGTCGGCCACCCCGCTCGTCCGCGCGCCGGTCGATGTCCGGGTTGTCGAGGACCATGCCGCCGTCTTCACCTCGCAGCTGACCGACAAGGACTGCGCGGTGGCTGCCACGCAGATGGTCCTGACGGTTCTGGGCCTGGGCGACACGTCCGAGCAGTTTCAGCAGGGAATCAAGGATCGCATCGGCGAATGGGAGTCGCTGGAGGACAGCCTGAACGGCGGCTGGGGGCCGGCGGCCGTCTCGTTGGCGCTCGCCGACCATGGCGCCACCGGCTACGAGATTCGCGCCTACGCTTCGTACACCGATGCGCTGCGTGACTCCGCCATCGCCATCGCCGAGATGGAGAAGCCCGTGGTCATGTTTCCCTGGTGGGGCGCCCATACCTGGGTGATGACCGGTTTCCGAGCGGATGCGGACCCGACCCTGTTCCCCGATGCCACGATCAGCGGCGCCTACATCCTGGACCCGTGGTATCCGCGCGTGTCATCGATCTGGGGGCCGTCGGATGGGCCGGGCAACTTCGAGGATCTCGCGGAGCTGGAGCGCAACTGGCCGGCCTTCCAGGGGCCTCCCGGGTACGAAGGGATCGGGCCGGGCTGGTCGAGGCCCGAGGGCGCCTACCCCGACCGCGACGGCCGGTTCGTGGTCCTCGTCCCCACCACGCCGCTCGACTCCTGATGGGGCCGTGACGTCCGGCTCCAGCCCTCACACATGTCAGGCCCGTAAGGCGCTCTCCTGGTGCCAGCGGCGCATCCGGATGGTCACGGCCAGCGCCAGGAGCACCACCTTCCCCGCCTGACCGATCGCGAATCCGATCGGTATGGCGACGACACTGAGCTCGCCGACCAGGAGCTGCGTCGAAAGCACGGTGATGCCAAGACCGGCAAGCGAGGCGAGCACCTGGAGCAGCGTGTTGCGGGTCGCATAGATCGCACGGCTGAGCAGGTGCGTCAGGCTCTCGAAGGGGATGGAGATGGCAAACGCGGCAAGCACGGCCGATGTCAGCGTCACGTCCTCGGCGTCGAACGCGCCGCCGCCGAGCAGGACTCTGATGGCCAACTCGCCCACCGCCGCCAGGACAAGCGCCGCAACGGTGGTCAGCAGCGCGATGCTTACGAGGTTCGAGCGCAGAAGGCGGAGGAATCCACGCCGATCATCCACCGCGTGCGCCATGGAAAGGGCGGGAAACACGGCGAGCGAGAAGGCAACGCCGATCAGGCTGACCGGCACGCTCTGGAAGTTGCGGGCGAAACTCACCGCGCTCACGCTCCCAGCCGCCAAGGTCGTCGCGATCGACGTGAAGAACAGGAAAGTCATCGGCTCGACCGGATGGCTGGCCATTTTGGGCAGCATGAGCCTGATGAACTCGGCCACCGATGCGGTCCGGAAGGAGCCGCCGAAACCGATCCGGAAGCGGCTGCGCCGAAGCCCGATGAATCGACTCCCGAGATGGAGAAGCGCCCCGATCACGGCCCCGATCGCCGGACCGAAGATGCCAAGCCCGGTGAAGAGGAGGGTGCCCAGGATGATTCCCGCGTTGTAGAGCAGTGGCGCGATGCCGTACCAGAAGTAGCGCTGCTCTGCCAGCATCACCTGGCCGAGCGTGAGCGAGGCGGCGAACAGGATCGGCGTGACGAGCATGACCCGGAAGAGGACCACGTACAATCCCCGCTGCTCGCCTGCAAAGCCCGGCGCGATCAGGCCGGTTGTCGCCTCGGCGAAGACGAACATGACCAGCGCGGCGGCGCCCATCGCGGTCACTGCACCGGTGAGGATCGTCCGCGCGAAGCGATCCCCGTCTCGGCCGTGGCCCTCCGACCGAAGCCGGAGGAAGATCGGGATGAATGGCGCCGCAAGGCCGGCCTCCACCAGCACGTCGAGGAGCAGCTCGGGCAGCACGAACGCGGCGTTGTAGGCATCCAGCTCCGAGCCGGCACCGAAGGTGCGCGCGAAGATGCGGTCGCGCACCAGGCCCATGAGGTAACTGCCGAAGATGAGAATGGAGAGCACCGCCGCCCCCTCCGGCAGGCAGCTGGCGAACAGCGCGCGGAGGCGGCTCACGAGGCGGCGGCCGAATCGCCGATCGCGATCTGCCCGACGACCGGCGACCTGTGCGAATGGCGCCGCGACGGCGGAAGCGTCGTGTCAGGCGGGATCGAGGTCTCGACACGCATCACCGGCAGGAGTGTACGGAGTCGGGCAGCCGCGGGCCGCTCCGAGCACAATTGGGTAATGACACCGGGACCCCATCCATGGTAGGCTCGATCGAGCAACGCCCGACTTGGGCATATACATCGCGGCAGCACGAACGCTCCTCTCACGGTATTTACGGCGAGATGGCTCGCTGAGGCCGCGCAGAAGGAGTGTTTTTCTTTGTTGACCTACCAGGACAAGACGCTGACCTGCGTTGACTGCGGAATGGAGTTCTCGTTCACCGCGAGCGACCAGCAGTTTTACGCTGACCGTCAGTTCAGCGAGCCGCGCCGATGCCCGGCCTGCCGCGCAGCCAAGAAGGCCGCGCGCGGCGAGAGCACCGGTGGCTACAGCAGCGGTGGCGGTGGTGGCGGTTACGGCGGCGGTGGCGGCGGTGGTTACAGCGATCGTCCGCGCGAGATGTTCAGCGCCACGTGCGACAGCTGTGGCAAGGAAGCTCGCGTTCCGTTCCGTCCCACCGGCACGAAGCCGGTCTACTGCAGCGACTGCTTCCGCCGCTAGGCTTCAGCGGCGACGCACCGAACGACCCGGCGGGTACACCCGCCGGGTCGTTTGCCGTCGCAATGCTCGATCATCGAGCAGGATCAGATGTCGTCAGGCCTCGCCATCGCCGATGTCGGCGATGTCGTCAGGCCGCCATGGCTTCGCCCATGGGTAGCGCTGACTCGCGACTTCGAGCGCCTTCAGCATCTCGGCCCGAGCGTCGGAGAGTGCCTGGGCGGTGCGTTCAGCCTCTGACGGATCGGTATCGCTGCGCTCGGACTCCACGCGCAGCCCCTCGGTCAGCCGCCGATACGCCTGGATGGCGTCGTTGGCGGTTCGCGTGATCTGGCTGGTCGTCTGACGCAGCAGGCGCAGCTGCTCATCGGGCCGCGCCTCGCGCAGGAGCTCACGGTCGAGCGTCGCGCTCAGCTCCTCGATGCGCGTCGTCGCATGGCGGATGGCGCGCAGGTCGCCAGAGCTGCGCCGGGAGAGTCGTGTCGTCGATCTGATCAGGTGCTCAGGGTACACCACCGCGTCTTGCGGCCGGTCAGACGAGGCTGCGCTCCAGGAATCGACCTGCTCGCTCCCCCACCGCGCGCCCTCCGACCAGCACATCGACGAGGGCTCCCCGCACCTCCATCCCCTCGTACGGCGTGAAGTCGCTGGTGTGGTGGAGATCCACCTGACGCAGGGTGCGTCGAGGCCCCGGGTCCCAGATCACCAGGTCGGCATCACGCCCGACCTCGATGGCACCCTTCGAGGGCAGGCCGAACAGGCGGGACGGGCTGCCAGCCAGGACCTCGACCATTCGCTCCAGGCCGATGCGTCCCTTGGCCACGCCCTCCGCGTAGACGACGCCCAGGAGCGTCTCGATGCCCGGTCCGCCATTGCTGATTTCCGGGAAGGCGGGGGCAGGGACGCGCTTCTCGGTATCGAGACGGTCCGGGACGTGATCGCTCGCCACCACCTCGAGAACGCCGTCTCGCAGGCCGGTCCAGAGCGCGTCGCGATCGCCTGCAGTGCGAAGCGGCGGCGAGATGACACGCTTGATCACCTCCGCCTCGTCGGGATCGTCATACAGCTCATCGGTGAGGGTCAGGTAGTGCGGGCAGGTCTCGGCGTGGATGGGCTCGCCACGCGACCGTGCCTCGGCGACCGCGTCGAGTGCCTCCTCGCAGCTCAGGTGGACGATGTAGAGGGGCGCCTCGGCGCGGCGCGCCAGCTCGATCGCCTTGCGGGTGGCCGCACCTTCTGCCCGCGAGGGCCGCGTCGCGGCATGGTACCGGCAGCCGGTTCGTCCATTGCGGATCGCATCGGCGACGAGGGGATCGATGATCGCCGGCTCCTCACAGTGCACCTGGAGCATGCCGCCGTGCTCCGCGGCGGTACGCATGGCCCGCTCCAGGTCCTCATCCGGCAGGCGGAAGTCGTACACCATGAAGGCCTTGAACGTGGGCACCCCCGACCGGATCAGCTCGGGGAGGTCACTGATCGGGTCCACCTGCTGGCCGCTGATCACGGCAGATAGCGCGAAATCGATGGCCGACTCCCCCACCGTCCGTTGGCGAAACTCGTCCGCCCCGGCCAGAAGCGACCGAGCGCCCTGTCCGGAGATCCCCGTGCCGGGATTATTGAAGGTGAGGACCGTTGTCGTGCCGCCGAGCGCGGCGGCCATGGTGTCCCGTGTGAACCGGTCGGGATGTGCCGGATCGGGCAGGCGCAGGTGGGTGTGGGCGTCGACCACACCGGGCAGGATCAGCATGCCGGCCGCGTTGACGATGTTGGCCGCATCGGCCGCCAGGCCTGGACCGATGCGCTCGATGCGCCCGTCGCAGACGGCAACATCGGCGAGCCGCGCGCCCTCCGGCCCGACCACGGTGCCCCCACGGATGACCAGGTCGCTCATCGGGCCAGTATGCGGCGCTCACGCGTCGGCGAGGATTGCCTCCATGGCTGGGTCGCGGTCGCCGAAGTAGTCCCCGGAGCTGAGCGGCGTCGCGATGTCGGGCTGAATGGTGACGCGCGCATCGTCGGGATCGCCGCGGACGATGTACTGCGGTGCGACGGCGATTCCTCGTATGCCGCGAGCGGGATCGGCTCGAGTGCGACCGCCTCGTCGGCTCCATCGTGGGCGAAGGTGAAGTCGACCGGCTCACCTGGGTCATCGATGAAACCCAGGCCGTGCAGCACCTCGGCCGCGAGCATCAGCCGCGGGCCGTGGCTGAGCACCTGCTGCTCGTTGTCGCGTGGCACCAGCGGTGCGACCGCCTCCAGGACGTCTTCGACGGGACGGCCGTTCACGTGCGAGATTCTGGCGCCGATGTGCTCGACGTGCGGCGGTAGCGCATCGGTCACGAAGAGGCCATCGCTGAAGCGGTAGAGACGCAGCGGGTAGAGGTGGACTCCGTACGCGCCCTCGCCCCAGGGATGGATGCCGCCGTGACCATCGCGCCCCCCCAGGTCGGCATCGCGGCGAGTCGCGTGATCTCGACGAGCAGCTCGTCGTCATCGAGGTCCGGCACCCGCGCCGATACGGCCCCACCGCCGCGACGCACTCGGCCCGGTCGACGCCGTGCCACGGGTCCGGGTGGATGCG
>JBHENV010000170.1:0-7207 GCA_046261895.1 Candidatus Limnocylindria bacterium | reverse complement strand
TCCGAGATAGATCGAGCAGGCCGAGCCGGGCGGCGTGAGCTGCACGAACCGCAGCTCCGGGTTCACCTGCTGGTCGTGATCGGCATTGAATCCGACCTGGTCGACATAGAACGCCTTGGCGCGGTCGACATCGGTCACGGGAATGGCAACGAGCTCAATCTTCATGTCCATCTAGCAGCACCTCCTGTGAGGCCGATGTTCGCATCGGTTCCTGCCAAGATATGCCCGGAAATGGGGGACGGGACGTGCGTCCTTCACGGACCCAGTGGGGAAAACGCAGCCGGGCGATCCGGGAGGATGGTGCATAAGTCGGTCGACACGCATGACCGGCGGCGAGACAATGAGACTTCGAGGACGGGGAGCACGGACGCGCGACCGGAGGTGGTCGGAGAGCCGAGCAACTCGCGGTCGCTGGCGGCACCGACCCGTCCGCACTGAAGAACGGCCACGCTACGGGCAGGAGGATCGTGGGCGGCACTGGAGGTGCACATGCAAGCCTTCATCAGCGAAGCTGTGAATCAGCCGGGCGAGTTCGCCCGCCACGCGGAAGCCATCGCCGAGCGAGGGGTCAACCTTTCGAACGTCGTGTGCCTGGGACTGGGTGACCGCGGCGGCGCCGCGTTCATGGCGGCCGATGAGGCAGGGCTGCGAACGGCCCTGAACGACGCGGGCATCGCGTTCCGCGAGGTGCCGATCGTCACCGTCGCCATCGATGACAGGCCGGGCACCGCCGCTGCGGCAGCCCGCACCCTCGCCGATGCCGGCGTCAACATCGACCTCATGGCCGGCGTGGGCATGACCGACGACAAGGTCACGCTGGCGATCGGCGTGGACAAGGTCGAGGAGGCTCGACGAGCGCTGGGTGATCTCGTGACAGAGTGGTCAGCGAGCCGCGTCACCGTCAACACCCGCTGACCCTCCCATCAACGCCTGACCGCTCGATTGCCCGCGTCCTGCCGACGGGCCGAGCGGTCAGCCTCGACCGAGCCTGGAGCTTCCCCATCGAGTGATGAGCGGACCACACCATCAGGTGCCCGGCCCAACCGAGCGTGTTGCCGGGCCAGCGACAGCCGCAGTCAACGATCGGGTTTGCGGCGTCGTGGAGTCTGGTGGCCGCATGACGTTGAAGGCGACGCCGGCAGGGATCACGAGGCGCCGCCGTGCATCCCGGTAACTCCAGTGAGCGACGCCGGAAACTGACCGCCGTGAGAGACTCACGGCCCATGACCGCCGAGCAGCCATCCACGACCGCGGCGAGAGAGGCCGCCTACGACCGTTTTGCCGAAACCTACCGTGACTGGTGGGCACCGGTCATCGCGCCGTCAGCCGTCCGGCTGCTCGACCGCCTCGACGGCCTGCTGCCGGCCGATCGGCCGTCGACCGTCGTCGACATCGGAGCCGGAACGGGAAGCCTGGCCCTGGCCGCGCTGGAGCGCTGGCCGAGCGTCGAGGTCATCGGCGTGGATCCGTCGCGCAGGATGCTGGATCTCGCCGCGGACGCGGCGCGGGATCGCCGATTGGACGAGCGGCTCAGGGTGGAGGTCGGCGAGGCCGCGCACCTCCCTCTGCCCGACGCGAGCGTCGACGCGGCGATGAGCAGCTTCGTCATCCAGCTCATTCCGAGCCGCGCGGCCGCGGTCCGCGAGGCGCTTCGCGTCCTCCGACCGGGCGGCGGCTTCGCGTGCGTGACGTGGCGAGCGGAGGACGATGCTTTCGAGCCCGAATCCGCCTTCGACCGTGCGCTGGAGGAGCTGCGAGTCGAGCCGCCTCCCAGTGGCGGCGGGAACGGCACGCGGCCCTACGCCTCGCCGGCGAGCGCGGCCGCGGACCTTCGTCGCGCGGGATTCACCTCCGTCCGGGCGCGCGAGGAGTGGCTGGAGCATCGGTTCACACCGCGCTCGTACGTCGACGTGCTCGAGCACTGGATCGAGGACGAGACGTTCCTGGCATTGGAGGAGCCGATGCGACGGCGACTCCGCGCCGCCACCCTGCGACGCCTCCACCGGCTCGATCCCGAGTCCCTCGTCTGGCGGCGTCCGCTGGTCAGCGTGGTTGGCCGGCGTCCTGCGGACGAGAACCAGCCGCGCGAGCTGCCGGCCTTCATCGGGCTAGGGCGCGGGCCAGGCGACGTGGCCGAACGCGCGGAAGAAATTCTTGAGCGGGAGCGGCCTGCCGCCATCGCGCCCCAGGCCACGCTTCCGGAGGTGTGCTATCTCATCGGCTCGCGCCTTGGCTCGGCACGCGAGGCGGACTTCCTGCCCGGAGCGTGACGACCTCGACCGCCTCCTGCCTGCCCTTGAGCTCCAGGCTCCGACGCTCGAGTGCCGGGTCCACTCCGGCGGCTGCCGCGGCAGCAACCGACACGAGCACCTCCCCTGCGCCCGCCTGGGCGGCCAGCCGCGACGCAGTGTTCACCGCGTCGCCGACCACGGTGATCTCTACGTGGTCCCCCTCGCCCAAGGCGCCGAACCACACGAGGCCGGTGTGAACCCCCGCGCCGACTGGCACCCAGGGACCCTCCGGATCGCCATGGCCCGTGGCGCGCAGCACGGCGAGCGCCCCGGCCACCGCCCGCCCGGCATGGTTCTCGCCGAGCAGCGGCGGAAAGACGGCCACGACCTCGTCACCGACGAACTTGTCCACCACCCCCTCGTTCGCGAAGACCGCACCCGATGCGGCGGTATAGAAGCGGTCGAGCAGCGCGTGGAACTCTGACGTCGACATGCGCTCCGCCAGCGCGGTCGAGCCGCGGATATCGGCGAACAGCATGGAGCCGGGCACCTCGGCACCGCCGTGGTACTTGAGCAGAACCTTCTCGCACGAGTTGCACATGCGAGGGCTCGACGTGGACTGCTGCTTGCCGATGACGCGCATGAGCCGCCCCCCGAACCCCGCGAACGGCGCCGCGCACAGCTGACATCGCGGGTCCGCCGGGATCCGGACGAAGAGGCGGCGGCCGGTCTTCTGGAAGGAGTCCGGGTTCATCAGGTACTCGCGCCAAAACGCCTCGTTGCGGCCCGCCTCAGGGTCGCTCGGGGAAGCGTCGGATGGCGTCATTGGCCCATGGCCCTCGCTGCTCGTCGGCTCAGCGTACGCCCGCAGCATAGGGGCACCGGTCGCGGTCAGCGACTGCGCAGATTCAGACCGCCATCTCCGACCAGGAACGAGGCTGCGAAGAAGGCGAGGCCGAGCGGCACAAGACCGAAGTCGCCGAGGGCGACGCCGACGGCCGCGAGCACGAAGCAGATGATGGCGACGATGAGAAGGATCGAGTTGATTCCGAGATTCACGAGGGGCCTCCTGAGATGAGCGATTTCGCGCAACTGACAGCGCGAGTCCCACCTTACTGCGGTAGCCAGTCGGAATTCTGGCCCGGCGACGAGGACTCATCGCCCTCGACCGCCCTGGTGTCCGGCTTTTCGTCGAGGTCCGGCTTGCCGAGCTGCTCCATGCTCTTCCGCGTCGGCTCGTTCAACTCCTCGTCGACCGATGCCTGCCGCGCCTCGTCCGGGTGCTTCTCGGTTGTCATGCCGCGCCGTCGTCGTCGTCGGGGTCTCCATCGGTCATGTCGGCCGCCAGGTCCTCATCAGCGGTGGGCCGGCCGCCCTCGTCGACCGTCGCGTCGCTCGACGGCACACCGCCGTCATCGGTTTCCTCGTACTCCGCGACGTCTCGCTCATGCGGACTCTGCTCGGTCGATTCGGTCCCTTGATCACGCTCGTTCATCGGTCCGTGCTCCTACTGAGTTCCGTTGGTCAGCCGCCGATGCACAACCGATGCCGTATGGGCTCTCTCCCGATGAGCTCTCCGTGGCGTGGGCCTGATCGAGGGATATGCACCCCGTGGGCACAACCGCCAATGGATGGCCGATTACCCACCCGGTGCGTGGACCGGCCAAGCCGGACGGCGCCTGCCTGGCTGCTCGGCCGACGCTGCGCATACTCGGCCAAAGAGTCGCCGATACACCCACCCGGTGCATACCGCCCGACTGCCGGCTCCCGGGCGCAGGGTCCTGACTAGCGGTTGGGATTCTCGAGGATGCCGGCGAGCTGGAACCATTCGGGCTCGTCAAGAGCGTTTTCGTGCATCTGCATGCCGAGGCGGCGCATGACCGCCTGGCTGGCGAGGTTGTCGCGTTCGGTCGTGGCCACGATGCGGCCCAGGCGCATCGGCCCGAAGGCGAACTCGATGAGTGCACGAGCCGCCTCCGTGGCGTAGCCGCGCCCACGGAGCTGGTGGGCGACGTGGTAGTAGAGGCCGATCTCGATCCGCTTCATCGCCGGCGGGCGCTCAGAGGCGTCCGCCTCCGTATCCAGCAACCGCAGCTGGTCGAACGGTCCGAACGCGGGTACCAGCCCGGCAAGGCCGATGAGCTCGCCGGTGGACCGGAGCACCACCGCCCGGTCACCGAGCGGAGGCTGGCCGAGCTCGCTCAGCACCGCGGCGTTCAGGCCGCCGTGCCGCACGTATCGCTCGGTTGCCGCCTCCGCCTCCGGGCCGGTGACCTCCAGGACGGTCAGGACAGCCGGAAGGTCCCGAGCCTCGATCGGCCGGATGACGAGTCGCTCCGTGTCGAGCGGTGGCATCTCCATGGTCAGGACTCTACCGACCGCGGCGGGCGGGCGGCATCGGTCCTGCGTAGCGCTTCGGACATGGCTCCTGCTCCGTATGGGCTCGGCTTCACCGTGAAGGTGCTCGGCGCGCTCGAGCCCCTCAAGGAGGCCGACAAGCGGCGCTGGCAGTCCGGGCCGCACCTGCGTCGCTCGATCGATCTGCTGCACGCGGTGTGGGATCACCTCGAGCGGATCGACGTCCGCATGTACCGCATGTCGAGCAGCGTCATTCCGTACGGCAGCCACCCGGACCTGCCGGAGTTCGACTACCGCCGTCAGATCGACGAATGCGCCGATGCTTTGGCCGAGCTCGGCGCTCGCGCCCGCGCCATGGGCTTGCGCCTCTCCACGCATCCGGGGCAGTACACCGTCATCAATGGAGCCGATGACGGCCTGCGTGGCCGGTCGCTCGCGGAGTTGGAGGCGAACGCCGCGCTGCTGGACGCGATGGGCTGCGGGCCGGAGGCGACCGTCGTCGTCCATGTCGGTGGCCTGTACGGCGATCGCTCATCGGCCCTCGACCGATGGGCGACGGCCTGGGAGCGGTTGAGCGAGGGGGCCCGGGCACGAATCGGCCTGGAGAACGACGAGCGCCTCTTCACAGTGGCCGATGCGCTCGAGCTGCATCGGCGCACCGGCGTGCGGGTCGTCTACGACCATCACCACGCCCGTATCAACCCGGTGCCGGGCATGCAGCCGGCCGAGGCATTGAGTGCCGCGATGGCCAGCTGGCCGGGGGGCGTGCGTCCCAAGGTCCATCTGTCGAGCCCCAGGCTGTCGGTCGAGACGGTTCGCCGCCCGGTGGCCGGCACTCGGCGCAGCCGCGATGTTGCCGTCCCGCCGGCGCTGGGGCCGCATGCCGACCTGGTCTCTCCGTGGGACTTCCTCGACCTCATCATGGCCGCAACCGCGCCGCTCGACGTCATGCTGGAGGCTAAGGCCAAGGACGTTGCGCTGATCTGGCTTCGGCGCCAGCTGGCCGCCATCGCCCCGGATGTCGCCGCCGGCGAAGAGCGGCTCAGCGTGGCATGAACGCGACGCCCTACCCGCCGGCGCCAGACTGTGCCTCATCCGAACCGCACGAGCTCGGGACGCAGCTCCGAGCCATTCACCTCCACCACCATGAAGCTGTAGGTCGGCTCCCGGCGCCGATCAGTCGGCGACCCCGGGTTGAGCAGCCAAACACCGTCGCGTCGCTCGACCACCGGCTGGTGCGAGTGGCCGAAGGCGATCGCATCGACCGGCGGATCCTCGTCGACGAACGTCCGGATGGCGCGCTCCGGGGTCGTCCGTCCCTGCCCACGGTGCCCATGCGTCATGCCGATGCGCGCCTGCTCCGACGTGACGACCCGGGTCAGGCCCAGCCGCTCGACCAGCTCGGGTGGATCGTTGTTGCCGGCCACCGCATCGGTCGGGGCGAAGGTTTCGAGGAGGTCCAGGACAAAGCCCGCCGTGTGATCGCCGACGTGGAGGATGCGGTCAACCTCGCGCAGTGCATCCGCGAGCGGCGCCGGCAGCACGCGGCCGAAGCGCGGCAGGTGGGTGTCGCCGACCAGGACGACCCGGGTCTTCACTCCGGTGCACGGTCCCCGTGCGCCTGGGAATCCTCGCCGCCGAGGCGCGGGCTGCGCTCGCGCAGCTCATCGATGGGCGCCGAGGCCTGCGCCTTGGTCAGTCCTTCCTCGACGGGCTCACCGACTTTGTCGGACAGGGTTCGCAGGTAGGAGCCCTGGGCATCGGTTATCGGCTCGTCGCCGGTCTTCCATTCGTCGGGATTGCGTTGCAGCTGTTCGGTCACGGGGCGCTGCCATGCATGTCGGATGCCCACCGGACGCGCGAAGAGGCCACCTGTCCGGTGGGGACGGCGGCACTCGGTCGCGGTCGGCCCCCGACGGGGGCCTGGAGGGTACCGGCGGGGGATCCGTAGCGTCAGTCCACCCTCGCCTCGACCGCACGAAGAAGAATGGCGTCGACGGTCTCCGGGACGGTGAGGTCCGACGTGTCCAGCCAGAGGCCGATCCGGGGCGTGTCCCGGAGGAGGTCGTCGAGCGCCTCCGCGGTCCATTCACCGTATCCGCTGGGACCCTCCCGTAACTCCGCGCGGCGGAGCGCCGTTTCCGCCCTGGGTGCCAGCACGACGACGAATCGTGGACGAGCGCGGATCGATGCCACCACTCGTGGCAGGTCTTCGCCGAGGATGATGTCCTGGTAGACGGCAGTGAAGCGGGCGGCGGCGTACCCATCGGCGACCGAGGCAGCAAGTGCGTACCGCAGGCGCAGCTGGGTCAGCGCCTCGTCGTTGGCACCCGGAACCATTTCCGCCCGGCCGGTCACGATCATCCGCCGGAACGCGTCGCCGCGCACGTGCGCCGCCCTCGGAAGGCGCTCGGCGAGGGCCTGTGCGACGCTCGACTTGCCCGCGCCCATAATGCCCGTGATCAGCACCACGGTGGGGGTTGGGATGGCCTGGGACGGTTCGATGTGCACAACCTAGCAGCAGCTGGCCTCCCATTGTTGATGTGCTGGGCATCCCAGGGAGGGTTGTTTCGGCCAAGAAGTGCCCGACCCATGCACGGGACGGGTACAACAGCCAG
>JBHENV010000169.1:0-8075 GCA_046261895.1 Candidatus Limnocylindria bacterium | reverse complement strand
TAGAAGCACCAGGCCTCCGGCTCAGGACTCTGCCCGGACCATCGGCTACTGGTGCTCGAGTCGCCGGACGCCTACGGTTGTGCTCCAACACCGCAGCGGCCTGGATACGATGGCATTTTGGACGGTTCGACGTGGGCTGAGCGCAGACCTCACGGACGGCAGCGCAGCCAAGGCGCTGCAGCCGCGCCTCGAGTCCATCCAGCTGTTCACCACGGAGCGCCGAATTGAAGGCTGGGTCGTGGCCCTCGAAGAGCGGGTCACCGATGTCCTCAATCGGCGGCAGAGCCTTCGACTCTGCACCGAACCCGGCGCGGACGTCTGGGAAGAGGTCGACCGCGATGACCTGCTGCTCGTCGCGCCACCACCGATGCCGGGCAAGAACATGCGAGCCATCCATCGAAGCAAGCGCCGCGTGTTGGTGCTGGTGGGACCCTACGCGGTCGAGGGGATCGTCCACCTTCCGCCCGGAATGCCACTCGACCCCTATCTGCTACGCACGCGGCAGCGGTTCATGGCCATGACCAACGTCGTGATGGGTGTGGCCGGCGACGATCGAGACCCGGGCGAAACGCTGCCGGTGGCGATCGTCAATGTCCATAACGTTCATGAGCTGCGCGCTCTCATCACGCTCGCCTGACTCGAGTCTGGGGAGCGCGCGAGGCGCTGGAGACGGCGGCGACGGCATGGCATCTGCACCTGTTTCGGCATGATCCCGGAGTTGGCGAACGGCCTCGAGAGTCACTTCATGAGGGCGCTCCTCGTGTCGGGAGCTCTCGCGTTTCTGCTTGTGGGGGCCTTCGGCCTCGCCTGGTGGCGCGGTAAGCGGTGGCTGAGCGATCGAGACGGTGCGTGGTGGACGACCGGCCGTCACACGACGATGTTCAGCAAGGACGAGCCGGCGCCACCACCACCTGGCGGAAACGCTCGACCCGAGAATGAGCGCGGACCAGGCGATGCGCAGCGGGCATCCAGATTCGTGCGCGAGGCGGCTGCACGGGCCGCGGGCCTTCGGGATGCATGGGATCGCTCGTATCGCGAAGCACGCCAACCTGGAACGGCATCCGGCAGCTCAACAGCAGAGCCTGATCTTCCCGTCCTCATGGCGGACTTGATTCGCGAGCAGCGCGAGACGAACGCTCTCTTGCGAGAGCTGTTGACTCGCCTTCCTCAAGCTCGGGACTGACTCCCGTACGGCCGTTTGTCGTTACCGATCCGGTTGCTGATTTGCCCGGAGATCGCCACGGACGACAGCCGCAGCTTCTGCCTCGGTCAAGGGCTGCCAGCGATACATCACGAGGCCGTCACGGTCCTCACCGGTGCGTTGGTAGACGCCGCCCTCCTTGCCGCTGCCGATCACGGCGGCGAGGATGTCAAGGGTGTCCCTCTCTCCATCGCGAGGGCCTCCCTCGAAGACTAGGGTTGGCTCGACAGTGTCATCCATGCCCTTCCTCCTGGCGAAGAAGCCTAGTGCAACAGACTGTGCGGAGTAGGCGCAAGTGAGCCGGACCGAGAGGCGACCCGGCGGCATCGAGGCGGTTTCCGCCGGGGTCCACCCCTCAGCAGCTCAGATCGGGATCGCCGGCGGCGGGAAAGGCGATGACCTGGCAGCCGTATTTCACCTGTTGAAGATGGGCGCCATCCACGCCTTCAAACGATAGGACCTCGGAACCGATCGTCACCGTGCCGCTCACGACAGCGTCCCCGGTGAGCGTGTTCTGGTGGCTGTTGACGTTGCCCTCGCCGGGCACCCTGACGTGCAGGTGTCCAGTGTCGCGCTCTAGGCCGCCGACGAGATCCCAGGTGAGATCAAGACCGATGACGACCTCGTCGCCGTTCGCTTCGTTCACGAGCGGAATCGCGGTCTGCAACCATGCCTGATCGAAGTGCACGGTGCTCGCGAGCGACGCCAGCGTCTGTCCGAGGCCGTCAAAGAGAACGACACCGCCGATGCCGCCGGCGGCGTGGACTCCGACGGTCGCCAACGAGGCGGACGCCTGGCACAGTTCGCTGCGCCGAACGAGCACGCTGGACAGGCCCTGCTTGTTCACCGGCCCCGGCCGCCCGCCGAAGGCTGCATCGGCGCCCGAGACGAACACCTCCGTGAGCACGCAGCCATCGAGCGTGGTGAGCGCCGCATCGACGTGCCGCGAAACGATGACGCGCTGGTAGTCGGGGACGGCCGCCACGGCGACCGAGGGCAGCGCCGCGCCCAGCAGAACGACCACGATGATCGAGATGAAGCGTCGCATGTCCCGGCTCCTCTGCGGCCCGGAGCCAACGGGCGTCGGTTCTCGGGTGTGCCGTGTGACGCAGCCACGCGCCGGGGTGTTACCGCGCCCTTGCCCCCTGCTCCAAGATGGGGTCGTGTTCGACAAGACAGCGGACCTGTACGACCTCTTCTACGAGTGGAAGGACTATCGAGTCGAAACCGAGAAGCTCCACCAGATCGTCCGTTCCCGGGCGCCGGCCGCGCGCACCCTGCTGGACGTCGCCTGTGGCACCGGATCACATCTCGAGCATCTGAGAAACTGGTACTCCGTCGAGGGACTGGACCTCGATCCGGGTCTCCTGGAGATCGCCGCCGGACGGTTGCCGGGAGTCCGGCTCCACCAGGCCGATATGCGGGGCTTCGACCTCCGTCGCACCTTCGACGTGGTGACCTGCCTGTTCGGCAGCATCGGGTACATGCAGACGCTCGTGGGGCTGTCGAGCGCGGTCGAGGCGATGGAGCGACACCTGGCGCCGGCCGGAGTGCTGATCGTCGAGCCGTGGCTGCCCCCGGCGACCTTCGATCCGGCCTTCATGGGTCGCGTCGTCGTCGCTGAGCGCCCGGATCTCCAGGCCGTTCGAATGAACGGCAGTCGCGTCGAAGGAAGGGTCTCATTCCTCGACGTTCACTACCTCGTCGCCCGACCCGGGACGGTGGAGCATCTGACCGAGACACATGCGCTCGGTCTCTTCATGGACGACGAGTATCGGTCCGCCTTCGAGGGCGCCGGGCTCGCCGTCGAGCATGACCGGGATGGACTGATGGGTCGCGGCCTGTGGATCGGGCGCCACCGATGACCGACATCGGCCGCGGATCAGGTCTCGAGCTCGGCGAGCAGGGCCGGCGCGGAGCGCACGTAGCCGGTCATGTCCTTCGCGCGCGCGTCGAATCGTGCTTCAACCGGTAGATCGACGCGGACGTCCTCGTCTCGCGAGCGGTCGACCCATTCGATCTGTGCGCGGTTCACGATGATCGTGCCGATCCGGGCGCGGTGATCCTGGCCACTCGCCCGATATTCGATCCAGGCTCCGGTGAGCGGCACCATCGCCTTGCGGTGTCGGATGTGCTGAAGGGGATCCGCTCCGGGCGGCACGTGCAGGTAGCCGTGGATGGTGTATGGCCCGATCTTGAGGATCAACGGCGACGGCCGGGTCCGCGAGCGGCGCGCCATGTTGCCGCGGGGGCCACCGGCACGGACGGCGAACAGCTCGTCGCGACGGACGGTCATCTCTCGAGCCTCGACAGCGCGGCCGTCGTCGAGCGCGACGAGCAGCACGCTCTCCAGGTTGAATTCCTCCTGCGCATTCAGCGTATCGGTGAGTCGCTCCGAGTCGAGCTGGATGAAGCCGAAGATCCGGCAGTCCTCGGTGTAGGCAGCGAATTCCTCCTCGCGCTGGAGGGGCGAGCGAGCGGGGACCGGCTCGGCCTCGGCCAGGGCAAGGTCTTGTGCGTCGGACCGGCCACGCCTGCGAAACAGGCCGTCGATCATGCGAGGACCATGATGGTCAGGCCGAGGCGGCCGTACGATGGTCATGTTCGTGACCATGATCGAGGTCGCTCATCGCAAGGGGTGCCGCCACGAGGAGCGATGGGTCGGGCCGTGGCATGGCCACGCCGAAGAGGCCGCAGAAGATGTCGACCAGCTCGGGATCGAACTGGACACCGGCGTGCTTGCGCAGCTCTGCGATGGCCGCTTCGTGACTGACGGCCCTCTGGTACGGGCGGTCGTGGACCATGGCGTCGTAGGCATCCGCGATCGCCACGATGCGCGCCCCGAGCGGGATGTCGCCACCCCGCAGCCCGTGTGGATAGCCATGGCCGGAGAAACGCTCGTGGTGGTGGAGGATGATGGCTCCCGCGTCCCGGACCGCCGCAACCCGATCGATGATCACCTGGCCGATCCGAGGATGCTGTACGACCGTCTGCCACTCGTCGGGCGTGAGCGGGCCGGGCTTCTCGAGGATCTGCTCCGGCACGCCGATCTTGCCGATGTCGTGGAGCAGCGATGCGACCCTGATTCGCTCGACCTCCTGGTCGGGCAGCTCGAGATGCTTCGCCATCCGTACCGCGATGGCCGCGATGAGCGAGGAAGGCTTGCCGCGGTAATGGGGCATGGGAGCCAGGATCGCGGCCAGGGCTGCCTCTGCCGCCTGCCGCCCCACGTCGCCGACCTGCGCCGCGCGTGCCCGTGCATCGGCCGAGATGGGGGAACGCGGGATCCGAGCAGATTCATCGTCGATCTCGGCGAAGACGTAGGTCTGGTTGCGCCCGAGCGACTTGCCGAGTACATCGCCGCATCGGCGTCGCGCAGCATCTCGTCCACGCGGAGGTTGCTTCCGTGTCCCCCGGCGAGGCCGATCGAGATGGAGACGGCCAGCTCTTCGCCGGAGCCGGAGGGTACGCGTAGCTTGAGGACGAGGAGCCGGAGCTTCTCGACCACGTTCGTCGCTTCGTCGACTCCGGTCTCCGGAAGGATCAGCACGAACTCTTCGCCGCCGTATCGACCGATGAAGTCCGTTTCCCGGGTGTTGTCACGGAAGGTCTCGGCCACAGCGCGCAGCACGTCGTCTCCCACCGAGTGGCCGTAGGTATCGTTCACGGCCTTGAAGTGATCCAGATCGATGAAGGCGATGCTGAGCGGCCGTCCGTACCGCGTCGCGCGCTCCGCCTCCTGGAAGAGCTGCGCCAGCAGCGTCGGTCGATTCGCCACCCGCGTGAGCCGGTCGGTGGTGGCCGCCTCGCGGGAGGTCTCCAGCGCAACGGCCAGCTCGTCGAGCTGCGGGGTGACGGTCGCGAGGTGACCGAGCCGAGGGGCGTCTGGAAGGCCGTTACCCTCGCCCGCGGCGACCGACTCCATCACACGCTGGAGTGCCGAGATGTGGCGTCGGTACACGAGGTGCAGCGCGCCGGCGCCGGCGACCGAGCCGGTGAGCGCCGCACCGATGCCCAGCAGCGTCGGCGTGGGGCCGGCCAGCTGCCAGATCATGGCTGTGATCGGCGCCAATGCGGCAAGCGCCAGCACGACGACAAACCGCGCGGTTGGGTGCATGCCGATGACCGTACGGCGTGGGGGCCCTCCGTCCTACCCCACGAAGGTACGGGTCAGCACCCGGCTCACTCGATGTCGATCTTCTCGTGCGGCCGTCCGGCCTCCTCGGCCTCCGCTTCGTCGAGGCGAGCGATCCATCGGTCCAGGTAGACCCTGGCGGCCAGCAATTGCTCGCGGCCGGCGACCTTGAGGTGCTTGCGCGCCTCCTCGGGGAAGATGGTGTGCATCGCGGCCCAGAACGCGGCCTCCATCCCGGATCGGCCGCCCTCGTCGACGGAGGCGTCGGGGCTGCGGCGCTCCAGATCGGCGATGCGTGCCTCGAGATCGGCGGTCCGAGGATC
Source organism: Candidatus Limnocylindria bacterium (assembly GCA_046261895.1). GTDB lineage: Bacteria > Chloroflexota > Limnocylindria > QHBO01 > QHBO01 > JACDBZ01. The sequence goes on along the minus strand of JBHENV010000169.1, from coordinate 2,416 downwards.
GACGGGGGACGGCTGGTCGTTCATCTGATCTCCTTCAGCGTGCCGGAGTGCCAAATCGAATCTCGAGCGTCCCATCGGTGAAGGTGGCTCCCTCGGTGGGCGCGTCGACGAGGATACGCGGCAGGAGGAGGGTTCGCCGCCAGGTGCCGAGGTCGATCACGAGCTCATCGGCATGACGCGAGAGACCAATCTGCTCCTTGTCCGTGAAGGGCAGGTCGACCGAGACCACGAAGCCATCGGCGTCCCGCCTCACGGCGTACGGGCGCCCGCGATAGAAATAGGTGGTCGGGTCGTCGGTCCCGTAGAGCGCCACGGCCAGCTCGCGGAGCAGGTCGATCCCGACGCGCTCGCGGTCGAAGAAGGGCGCCTGCCGCACCGGGATCGGATGGAAGGTCTTCTCGACCAGCGGACCGTAGCGCTGCTGCGCCTCGTACCAGCCGCGGAAATACGCGCCGACGTCGTCGGGAAGGACACGGTTCGCGATCACGAGATCGGTTGGGTAGTTGTAGAGGTGGAAGTACGTGAAGGAGCGCTGCGCTTCCTTGATGACGACCTGCTCCAGGGTGAGCACCACCCGCACCGATGTCTTGTCGTGGTCGGTCAGGAGCCCGTGCATGTACTCCAACCGACCGAAGAGCTCCTCGCCGGCATTGAAGACGTCGTCGCCGGGCATCGGCATGCCGACGACGCGCTTTATGAGTGGCCCGGTGAGTTTCGTGATCTTGCGCCCGATTGGCTCCACCTTCTCCATCCACCACTTCGCGGCCTCGGGCAGCGATAGGAGCCGCAGCGTCTCGCCGGTCGGCGCGGCATCGACCACCACGACGTCGTAGTTGCCCGAGTCGTGGTGATCGGCGATCCATAGGAGCGACCCGACCTCGTCCATGCCGGGCAGCACGGTCATCTCCTCGGCCATGATCTCGTCCAGGCCGCGCCAGCGCAGGACCGATGCGGCGTACTCCTGGATCCGTCCCCAATAGCGGGCGACGTTGTAGAAGACGTCCGATTCCTGGCCCCACAGGTTCGGCGCGATGTCGACCGGCATCGGCCCGAGCTCGCGATCGAACGCGTCGCCCAGGCTGTGGGCGATGTCGGTCGACATCACGATCGTGCGGTATCCGCGGTCGGCGCAGGCCAGCGCCGTGGCGGCGGCGACACTCGTTTTGCCGACCCCACCCTTGCCGGTATAGACCAGGATGCGTGTCATGGAGGGTGCTGCATCGGGCTGCCGATTCTAGCCAGCCGGCCGGCGCCGGGGGTTCGGCTGGTGCGCCAGCGCCGCCGCCATGTCGCCGAGGAACGCCGCAGCGCTCTCGGGATCCGACGGCAGCAGGCGAACGGCAACGTCCAGCGATTCCGCGGCCACCCACCAGAAGAGCCGATCCATCGCCGCATCTTCGAACGGTATGCCGGCTGCGGTGAGGAACGCGGGCCACGCCGCCCGGTCCAGGTACCACCAGGCAACCTGGCCAACGTCGCGCACCGGGTCCGCCAACTGCAGCTCGTCCCAGTCGATCAGCCAGAGCTTCCCGTCGAACAGGAAGTTGCCGGCGTTCGGGTCGCCGTGGGTCGCGACATGCAGCACGGCGCCGAGGCGGTCGCTCCGGGCCAGCAGCTCTCGAGCGCCGGCCCGCGCCGGATGGGCGACGGGGAGCCTACTCGAGGACGTTTCGACGAGCTCCGCCGGACTGAGGCGTCGTACCATGCGAGCCAGCACGATGTCCTCGTGAAGGCGGCGCAACAGCGCGGCTGCGTCTTTCCAGTGGGCCGCAAGGCCCCGGGAGTTCAGCGGCTCGCCGGTGATGCGCTGCTGAATCACGAAGGTGCGGCCGGCCACGGATCCGGAGCCGAGGAGCCCGGGCGTGAGGCCAAGGGCCGAGAGCCTGGCAATGATCGCAGGGTCCGTGTCGAGCCGGACGACCAGGTCCCGCGACGCGCCCGCCAGGAATGTTCGTCCGCTGGACCCGCCGAGCGGCTCGAGGTCCCATGGCTGGCCGAGGGTCGTCTCGACGGCGGAGATCAGCGCGGGATCGATGCTCAGAAGCCCGACCCGGTCATCACTCCACGTCGCCGGATCTCCTCTCGGACGACCGGTGCCACCTTCGTCCCGAACAGCTCGATCGAGCGCATCACCGCCGGGTGGGGGATCGATCCGACCGTGAACTGGATGAGGAAGCGGTCGTGTTCGAAGATCTCGTGCTGGCTGAGGATCTTCTCAGCAACCTCGGCGGGGGAGCCGGTGAAGCTGGCGCCATGGGGACCGCGAGACGTCTCGTACTGCTCGCGGCTCATCGGCGGCCATCCTCGCTCGCGCCCGATGCGGTCCATCTGATCCTTGACCGCCGGGAACGAGATCTCGGCCGCCTCCTGGGAGTCGTCGGCGATGAAACCATGCGAGTTGATGCTCAACGGCGGG